>JAYFRI010000389.1:0-3790 GCA_034926015.1 Paludibacter sp.
TATTGCTTGTAAATTCTATTTTGTTTACGTTCAGGGTTTTGTTTGCATTTGTAAGTTTTATGCTGTCGAAAACAATATTCCCGTTTATGTTGTCCGGGGAATTTCCAATCATGTTTGTCTTTCCCGAAAAGGAGAGCAGCGCCCCGGGATATGTTTTTATAAGATGCAGTGCATGTGGATTTGCATCTTTCACATCCAGTTCGAAATCGAATACAGGTAATTTTTTTGTGAGGTCAATAACTCCCTTAAAATCTGCATTTATATTATCGTCGGTTAGTTTTATGGCGCCATCAAATCCTGTTCCATCGTATTTTCCATCCAGCGCAATGTCACGGTAAACGTATTGGTTGAAATCAATTTCGTTGACGATTGCTTTTACATTTCCCCGAACGGCCGCACCTGTTTTTTTAATTCCATTGGTGTTGAAACTAAAGGATGCTTTCCCTAAATTTTTGTTTGATAACAGCCTCCCCAGTTCGAAGTTGTTTGATTTTACAGTCCCGTTGTATTTCAGATCTTTGAGCTTATTTTCGAGCTGTACGAGTATGTCTGTGGAGATGCTTCCCAAATTAGTTTTCAGGTTTCCATAAGCCACCAGGTTGCTAAGAAAGCCCGAAATATTTCCTTTGTAGATGACAGTTCCAAGTTGGTTCAGTTCTTTGGGAAGAACGAATGGCTTTTTAGTTAAGCCTGAAATAATGTCCTGTATATCCCGCTTGTCGGCTTTCAATTCGTTTACCTGACCATAAATAAAGGTTTCGTTGATATAAGGCAGACCGCTTAAATCAAGATCGGCATTTAACGAAAGCGATTTGCCGTATTTGAGCTCCATCTTTTTAAAACGCAAACTTGAAATGCGCCCGGACACCTGTCCTTTCAGGGTCACCACATATTTATAGGCATTTTTAAACTCTGGAATAAATGCAGAAAAATCACCGAATGATATGGATGAGTTGTTGATAGGGGCATTCCATTTTACTTTTTCGACAAAGTGTTTAAAGTCGGCTAAACTATCGTATTTTAACTCGATATCTGTAAGATTAAGATGCGAAGCAGGGAGCAGTAGTTCGATAAACTGAATTTTGGCTCCTTTTGTTGAAGCCTGCATCTGTGTGGATAGTTTTTTAATTGTAAATCCCGATTTCTCACGCATGCTCAGCGATTTTATCTCGGCACTTAAAGTGTCTTTACGCAACAGATGCAGAATGATGTCTGCATTGATGTTCGATATTTGCAGACTGTCCGGGTTAAGTATTGATGCATTTAACGTGGGTTTTCCGTTTTGCTTCGAATAACTGAAACGTGAATTTTTTATTTTCAGATGGTCGATTTTGTATGTAATTACAGATGAACTCTTTTTCTTCGGCTTTTGAAATGCTTTGATAACGAAGTCCAGATTTGTATGCCCTGTGGTGTCTACTTTCAGATTCCCGTATAAATTTCTGAATTCTAAGCCTGTAAAGATTATTTTTCCATTCAGTATTGCCCTTAGGTTGAAATTGGCTTTCGTTTCGTCGACATATATCAAGGTGTCGCGTTCCATATCCTGAATATACAAATCATTTAATTTCACAGAATTAAATAATTTATATTCGATTTTACCTAAGGTGACTTTTGAATTTAATCTGGAGGAAAGTTCCTGAGTAATTGATTGTGCAATGAAATTCTGTATACTGCTATTGCTCAGCAGTATAGGAATTGTTGCAAGCACCAATAGAATACTGGCAACAAAGATTTTGAGTATTTTAGCCGTTTTTTTTATACCTTTGACCATTATTTTACAAAAGTAAAAAATAATTTGCGATTTTAGTTATCGAACATGGTTTTGAAAGCCATTTTTTAGAAAAATGCCTGATGAAACTTTTCGGTTTTTTGTTTGTATCAATTATCATTCCGTTTTTTTAATGAGTTCTATTATTATTTTGGGTATAGAGTCATCGTGCGACGATACATCGGCGGCTGTTTTAAAGGATGGCGTGTTGCTTTCGAATGTTACTGCCAACCAATCGGTACATGCTGCTTATGGTGGCGTGGTGCCTGAGTTAGCGTCGCGCGCTCATCAGCAAAATATTATTCCGGTTGTTCAGCAGGCGCTTCAAGATGCAGGTGTCAACAAAAGCGATCTTTCGGCTATTGCTTTTACCCGGGGGCCTGGTTTGCTGGGTTCGTTGCTTGTGGGTGCCTCCTTTGCTAAAGGTTTTGCGCAGGCACTGGATGTGCCATTGATTGATGTGAATCATTTGCAGGCACATGTGATGGCGCATTTTATAAGTCAGGGAAAGGCTGGTGAAAAATTTCCCGCTTTTCCATTCCTTTGTCTTTTGGTTTCGGGAGGAAATTCTCAAATCATAAAAGTGGATGCCTATGATAAAATGGAAGTGATTGGCCAGACCATCGACGATGCTGCCGGCGAAGCCTTTGATAAATGTGCTAAGGTTATGGGATTGCCTTATCCGGGTGGTCCGTTCATCGATCGACTTGCCAAAACCGGCAATAAGGATGCTTTTGTTTTCAGCAAACCACAGATTCCGGATTACAATTATAGTTTCAGTGGGTTGAAGACGTCTTTCTTGTATTTGCTGCGCGATAAAGAAAAGGAAAATCCAGCTTTTGTATCAGAAAATATAAATGACTTGTCGGCATCGCTGCAATATACGGTGGTGGAAGTGCTTATGAACAAACTTCGAAAGGCAGCAAAGGATTTGAATATAAAACATGTGGCATTGGCTGGTGGCGTGTCGGCCAATTCGGCTTTGCGCGAAGCTTTTCAGCTTCATGCAGTCAAATATGGTTGGCAAATTTATATTCCTCCCTTTGAATTTACGACAGATAATGCAGCAATGATAGCGATTACAGGACATTTTAAATACCTGAATAACGATTTTTGTTCTTTGGATAAAGTGCCTTTTGCACGTGTAACAAACTTATTGTAAGTGTCTGCCCGAAATGAAAAACAGATTTAAAGTCCCCGAAAGTATTGAGCCTTATAGCGGAATTATTTATTTCGTTGTGTTGCTTATGCTGTCTCATTTCTTCTGGAAATTTACAGTAATAGGCAACGAAACAGAGACTGTTGTTACTTTTTTTGGAATGAATATATCTGCACCTTTTAATTTTATGGCCGATCATGTGGCCAGGGTTACGGCATGGTTACTCGAAACAATGGGTTATGCCATAAGCCTGAGTGCCGATAATGTTGTACGTCACAATAACAATGTGGCGGTACATGTGGTATGGGCATGTACCGGATTGAAACAGGCCTATATATTTGTTTGTATTATTGCGTTTTACCGTGGAACTTTAAAGGATAAGCTTTGGTTTATTGCGTTGGGTTTGGTGGTGGTGTATGTGTTCAATATCTTCAGAATTGTTGTGATCACTGCGCTTATAAAAGAACATCCTGAATGGTTTTATATTTTACACGAACATGTGTTTAAATACCTGTTTTATGTAATTATTTTCGGAATGTGGATTTATTGGGAAGAAGTTGTTTCGAAAAAAAAGGTTCAATCCTCCAAAAAACAGGTGGATTGAACCCTGAATGTTTTCTGCTTTCTTCGTTTTAATAAATCTTCGTCTTCTCTCCTCTAAGTACCCTGAGCCCTGCAGTTGCTAGTGCTTCCATTTCGTCTTCGCCGGGATACACTACCAAATGCGCAAGGGGTGAAACCATTTTTTTAATCGTATTCACTACAAATTGACTGTTGGCAATGCCTCCGGTGAGAATAACTGCATCTGCTTTCCCTTCGAGTACAGCGAGCATTGCTCCAAATTCTTTAGCCACATTGTA
>JAYFRI010000069.1:0-12972 GCA_034926015.1 Paludibacter sp.
TCCACACGCTATTGTTTCTGCGTGGTGTGAACCTAATACAGTAGCTTTCTTCATCCACTGATCTGCGAATGCCATCGATCCATCCAAAACACAAGGCCTGATCTACCGACTCCGACCAGGTCATGGATGGTTTCTTAGAACTTATTTTATAAAAACCAACGTAGAGTTCCTGGGCTGTTGTATAATGCTCCATGAGCCATTTTCGAAACTCATCTTGTGTTGAGAAAAAATGTAGGTCCATTTTACTTACTGGTTTTGGATATTACATGTGTGAGGACTGATCCTTTGTAAATCAGGCTTCAAAGATAAAAATTATTTTTTCACAAATTTGTGTTTTTTCAAAAAAAAACCTCCCGACGAAAATGTATTCGCCGGGAGGTTCTAGTCTTTTGTTTTTAAAAGAGTCGAATTGTTTTACAATACTTTATAAATATCTACATTTTCGACATCGAAAGTTTTGATGTAGGTGGCATGTTTACGCACTTCCACTTCTGCAAATTTAAGATAGATTTCGGCCGATTTACGGAACAAATCTTCGGTGTCGCGGGTGGCATCTAAAATAAGCAGATAACTCATAATGATATGACCTGCCATTTCTACCAACCGACGGGCATGGAAGTCCAGGTATTCCTGATTTTTTGTTTCGCTTACGCGTGCTACTGAATTTTCAAACAAAGTAGTCATGCTGATCAGACGTTTACGCAGCGAATCGAACTCCGGATTAATTGCTAAAGACTCATAATGTCGTATTTGTTTCAGATACGAACCAGTGGTTACGTGGCGGATAGCTGCTACGGTTTGTAACTGCGAAGTTCCTTCGTAAATAGTAAGGATGCGTGCATCGCGATAAATGCGCTCGCAGGCATAATCTTTCATAAAACCCGAACCTCCGTGTACCTGAATGCTGTCGTAAGCATTTTGGTTGGCAAATTCGCTCGAGAACATTTTCAGAACTGGCGTAAATGCATCTGCAAGTTTTTGGTATTCTTTGTAATCGGCTTTTTCTTCGGGAGTCAGTTTACGGGTAGCTTCGAGACTTTCGTAGGCTTTATAAACGTCCACAAAACGGGTTGTTTCGTAAAGCAAGGCGCGTGTAGCATCCAGTTTGGCTTTCATCATCGATATCATTTCGTAAACGGCTGGAAATTCGATGATTGCTTTTCCGAACTGGCGGCGATCACGGGCATAAGCGATGGCTTCGTCGTAAGCAGCTTGCGAAACGCCTACCGATTGAGCGCCAACGCCCAAACGAGCGCCATTCATCAACGACATTACGTATTTAATCAAGCCCATTCGGCGTACGCCTACAAGTTTTGCCGGAGTGTTTGTGAAAACCAATTCGCAGGTTGGTGAACCTTTGATCCCCAACTTGTTTTCGATGCGGCGAACTTTTACAGTGTCATCGTGTTTGTTGTCGGCCACGAAATAAGACAAACCGCGTCCGTCGTTGGTACCTTCTTCCGAGCGGGCCAACACGAGTTTAATTTGTGCATCACCGTTGGTGATAAAGCGTTTTACGCCGTTCAGATACCAAACACCATCTTTTTCGCTGTAAGTAGCTTTAAGCTGTACGGCTTGTAAATCCGAGCCGGCATCAGGTTCTGTTAAATCCATCGAACAGGTTTGTCCTTCGCAAACGCGTGGCAAAAACTCAGCTTTTATATCTTCGTCAGCAAATTCGGCAATGGTTTCTGCGCAGTCCTGCAATCCCCAGATATTGGCAAATCCTGCATCGGCACGCGATACCATTTCGCCACCCATAACGTAGGGAACCATAGAAAAATTTAAACCACCATACTGACGTGGCAATGCCATCCCGTAAAGGCCGGCCTGAGCCAGTGCATCGTGGTTTTCCTGGGTGCCGCGGGCATATTGTACGCGGTTGTTGAGTACCAATGGACCATCATGGTCAACGCTTTCGGCATTGGGGGCAATGACATCAGCACAAATCTCACCGATAATCTCAAGCACTTTTTCGTAATTATCTATTGCATCTTCAAAATCGCGCGATGCATAATCGTATTTATCTTTGTCGGCAAAGTTTTGCTCCTTGAGCGTCACAATTTTTTGCATCAAGGGATGCGATAACTGAAACTTTAAAGCCGGATTGTTACTAAAGTAGTTCATAATATTCTTTAGCCCCCTTAGTCCCCCAAAGGGGGAATTCAGAAGCACTTTTTAAATGGTTACACAAAAAAATTAGCATTCTTAAGTCTCCCCTTCGGGGAGATTTAGAGGGGCTTTTACTTGCTGTTTTTCTTATAATATTGAATCATTTTCGGGATTACTTCTTCCACAGTGCCTGTGATTACGTAGTCGGCAATCTGGTTGATAGGAGCATGAGGGTCGCTGTTGATGGCAATAATCATAGCGCTTTCCTGCATGCCGGCAATGTGTTGAATTTGTCCTGAGATACCGCACGCAATGTACAGTTTGGGGCGAACAGTTGTTCCTGTTTGACCAATCTGACGTTCGTGTTCAGCCATGCCTGAGTCAACGGCGGCACGTGAAGCACCCACTTCGCCACCCAAAACGGCAGCCAAATCGTAAAGCATTTTGAAGTTTTCGGCACTTCCCATTCCGTAACCTCCGGCTACAACAATAGGTGCAGCTTTTAGGTTTACTTTCGATTTTTCCATGTGGCGTTCAATCACCTCAATCACAAAATCAGTATCCGAAACGTATTTAGCTACATCCAGTTTCTTTGTTTTTCCGGCAAATTTAGCATCGCGGATTTCTTTTTTCATTACACCTTCGCGAACTGTTGCCATTTGTGGACGGCAATCTGGATTCACAATAGTTGCAACGATATTTCCTCCAAAAGCGGGACGAATCTGATACAACAGGTTTTCGTATGTTTTTCCGGCTTTTTTGTCTTCGTAAGTTCCAATTTCGAGTGAAGTACAGTCGGCAGTAAGTCCGCTGAACAAAGCAGATGAAACACGTGGGCCTAAATCGCGACCGATAGAAGTGGCTCCCATCAGGGCTATTTGAGGTTTTTCTTCTTTGAAAAGATTTACCAGTAACGAAGTGTGTGGTAAAGTAGTGTAAGGAGCCAAACGTTTGTCGTCGGCTAAATAAAGCGTATCAACGCCATAAGGGAAAACCTGCCCTCCAATTTTGTCGAGCTGATAACCTGCGGCTACAGCTTCGAGCTTGCATTTTAGCTGATCGGCCAAAGAGCGACCTTTGGTGAGCAGTTCAAGACTAACATCGCCTACAATGCCGTCTTCTATTTCGAGATATACAATTATGTTATTCATTATTTTTTACAGGAATTTTAGTTACAAATACATGTTTAATGAAAGAGTTCGTAGATTAGTAAGTTTTGAAAGTTTATAAAGTAACGCGCTGTCAATTATCGACTTTCAACTGATTTACCCGATCGTATGATTGGCAATCAATTCTTTTATTAAATCTTCTATTTCCACATCTGAAGCGTTCATGCGCTTACTTTCTTTGGCGGTAAATACTACGTTTTCGATTTGCTTTACTTTGGTGGGTGAGCCCGAAAGGCCTAACCACTGGATGTCGTGCTCAATGTCACTGACTCCCCATTCGTTGATATTGAGGTAGGGATGTGAGCTGTACAAATCGGTGTAGTCAGAACCGGCATCCTGCTTTTCGGTAGGAGTGGCGGCATGTTTGTATTTGAGGGTAAGTTTTGCGTGGCGCGGGCGACAGTTGGCAGCAGATCCGTTAACGGTAATAACCATTGGCAATGACCCTTTTACCACTTCAATGCCACGTTCGAGGCGACGTTTTACAATGATTTGGTTGTTCGAACAATCTATAATTTCTTCTGCATAGGTAATTTGTGGTAAGCCCAGTTTTTCGGCAACCTGAGGGCCGACCTGTGCTGTGTCACCGTCGATAGCCTGGCGACCACAAATGATAATGTCAATTTTACCCATTTTACGAATGGCGCAAGCTAGTGCATACGAAGTGGCCAGCGTATCTGACCCTGCGAACTCACGTCCGCTCAACAGGTAACCGCCATCGGCACCGCGATACATACTTTCGCGAATAATTTCGGCCGCACGTGCAGGCCCCATGGTGAGGACATGAACTGTTGCACCTTCGATTTTTGACTTTAAGCGCAATGCCTGTTCGAGTGCGTTGAGGTCTTCGGGGTTGTAAATGGCAGGAAGCGCGGCGCGGTTTACCGTTCCATCTGCTTTCATCGCATCTTTACCTACGTTCCGGGTGTCGGGCACTTGTTTGGCAAGAACTACAATTTTAAAACTCATAAGCGTATTGATTAGTTAATTTATATGGAAGTGATTTTCTGTTTATTTGTTTTAGCAAACGCAAAAATAACAGTTTTTATCGAAATGGCAACTTGAATATGCACAGAAATGTAAAATTGTGCAATTTTGGGTATGGATACAAAAAAACGCGGGACTTTTCACAAAGTCCCGCGTTTCAATAGGTATTAGTTTTTTAAGGTATAAAATAGATTGTTTTGTTTAGTTAACGGTTGCAAAGAAACAGCGAAATTCTGATGCTGACAAGTAAAAAAATATGTTTTACAACCTATTTTTGACGATTTTCCAATATTTTTTTAATGCTACAAAAGTTAAAAGTATAGTTATGTTGCAGTATAATAGCTATTTGTGTGTTTTTTGGCGTTTATAACAAAAATAAAAGAAATAATCATTTTGTTTGCAATTGCAGAAAACGCAATAGAATTACCGTCATAGTTTCGCAAATATATAAAATATTAAATGATATTTCTAAATTAATTCGACGGTTATGTGATAAAGGGAAAAAGATATATAATGCGTGTGATAGGTTATAAACATTATCGGAAAACGGCTAATTATTTATATCTTTGTAGCTCATTTGACTAAATATGAAGAAAATATACATTTTTTTGTTTTTTGCTGCTCTGCTTTTGAGTTGCAATAAGTCGGCAAAAACACAAACAACTGCAACTATGGATGTTCAAAAGGTGAGTGTGCCTGTGTTTGTTGCAGATTCTGCTTACAGCTATGTGAAACAGCAGGTTGATTTTGGACCACGGGTTCCCAATACAAAAGCACATGAGTTATGTGCAGCATATTTATCTGAAAGTCTTAAAAAATACGGAGCAGAGGTAACGCAGCAAAAAGCAATACTTAGCACTTTTGATGGAAAGCGATTGAATGCAATCAATATTATCGGATCGTATAATACGGAAAATGAGGATCGTATTTTGCTTTTTGCGCATTGGGATTCGCGTCCGTGGAGTGATAATGATCCGGATCCAACGAAGCATCAACAAGCAGTTGATGGCGCTAATGATGGTGCCAGCGGAGTGGGTGTTTTGCTCGAAATGGCAAGGCAATTTGGTTTACAGCATCCAAATGTAGGGGTAGACATTGCTTTTTTTGATGCAGAGGATTACGGAGCGCCCGCAAACTTTAAAGGAAACGCTGAAGATTCGTGGTGTTTGGGTACGCAGTATTGGTGTAAAAATCCGCATGTAAAAGGATATCGCGCAAAATATGGCATATTGCTCGATATGGTTGGGGCTCCTGGTGCTACATTTTATAAAGAACAGATTTCGATGTATTATGCGGCTCATGTTGTGAATAAAGTTTGGTCGGCGGCCGAAAAGCTTGGCTTTGGTCAGTATTTTGTAAACGCTCAGGGCGGTGCGGTGACCGATGATCATTTGTACGTAAATAAAATGGCCGGCATACCGAGTATCGATATCATTCAGTACGACCCAAATACCGAAAGTGGTTTTGGGGCTTATTGGCATACTACCAACGATACGATGGAAAATATTGATAAAAACACGCTTTATGCCGTGGGAACTACCCTGTTGAACATAGTGTACTCCGAATAAAAGCATTTTCATGTTTCCTTTCGGAAAATCAGTACAGACAAATAACAGAACAAATTAGTGGGAATGAAATTCAATAAAATAACTGTAAAGATTGGAAGTAATGTGCTTACGCGTCCTGATGGGACTCTTGACGTAACGCGTATGTCGGCGCTTGTTGATCAGATTGCAGTATTGCACAAAAAAGGTGTTGAAATTGTAATTGTTTCGTCGGGGGCTGTGGCATCGGGGCGAAGTTTGTTGGGGCTTACAAAGAAAATGGATGTTGTGGATCAGCGACAGCTTTTTTCTGCTGTTGGGCAAGCCAGATTGATAAATCATTATTGGGATTTGTTTCGCGATCATGGAATTACAGTGGGTCAGGTGCTGACGATGAAAGAAAATTTCGGAAGTCGTCGTCATTACTTAAATCAACGGAATTGTATGAGGGTGATGCTCGATAATAAAGTTATACCTATTGTAAATGAGAATGATACTGTGTCGGTGTCGGAGCTTATGTTTACCGATAATGATGAACTCTCAGGTCTGATTGCATCGATGATGGACATGGAAGCTTTGATTATTTTGAGTAATATCGATGGAATCTACAACGGGTCACCGTCTCATCCTGAGTCAAAAGTTATTCGTCAGATCGAAAAAGGTCAGGATATTTCAGATTTCATTCAAACTACAAAATCAACTTTTGGGCGTGGTGGCATGGGAACAAAAACAACCATTGCGCGTAAAATTGCCGACGAAGGAATTGATGTGATTATTGCGAACGGAAAAACGAACGATATTTTAATCCGGTTGCTGGACAGAAAAGATGATGTAGTGTGTACCCGATTTGTGGCTTCTGCAGAGGGTGTTTCGAGTGTTAAAAAATGGATTGCTCATAGCCAGGGTTTTGCAAAAGGAGAAATTCATGTGAATGAAAATGCAGCCAAAGCACTGACCGGCGAAAATGCGGTGAGTTTATTGCCTGTTGGTGTTGTTAAAATTGAAGGGGAGTTTGAAAAAGATGATATTGTAAAAATATTTGATCATAATGCTCATTTGTTGGGCGTTGGCAAAGTGCAGCATGATAGCGTCAAAGCCAGGGAACTAATAGGTAAGAAGAATCAGAAACCACTTGTACACTGCGATTATTTGTATCTTGAATAAAACTAATCTCAATAAATCATTTTTCTATGCATTCGAAAATTCTCAGATCTTTATTTGTCTTAGCTTTAGTATTCGTACTACAAGGCTGTTTGTCCGGTAAAAAAATAACGCAAATCATCGAGCAAAAGATTGGTAGTGAGGTGAAAGAGAAAAGGGCGGTGAATACTGATATTTTGTTGCTTAACACCGATACATTGCCAAAGCAGGATGCCGTGGTTGTTGTGAAAAAAGGAAAATCATTTATTATTCCGGCTGTCTTTCTTTGGATGTGGAATAAAAATATTGACTGTGAGCTGAATACGATGTACTTCAGTAGTTTATTTTCCGAAATTCTTATTGAAAAAGCAGATGAATTTAAACTGGAAAAGCATCTTGGGAATAAGAAAATTGAGATTTCCTTAGTGAAAGTACCTTCAAGTTTTACGTATAGTAATAATGGAACAATTATTTATGGTTTAGTGTTTTATACTTATAATTTTAGTGAATCTATTCGTGTAAAAGAACAGGAATTTGTGTTTGCTTACCGGATAACAAAGGAGGGTAAGGAGATAAAATCCGACCGATATACTTATAGTTTTGATACCACTTATCGGGATTTTACTTTTAGGTCGGAAAAATTCATCGAACAATACCTTGATCAGATGAAGCGGGATTTTGAAAAGAAAAGTAGCGACTTTATTGAAAGAATTATTGAAGAATTATAAAAACCAACTGTATTGAAACACCTGTTTATTTTTATATTAACGACGCTGACCCTCAGTTTTGCACTCGAAGCAGCCAACGTGCCGGGATATATTATAAAAAATAGTTCAGATACGGTTTGGGGGGAAATTAAAGTGAGTCCCTTCAGCCGGATAAAAGGAAGCTTCAACCTGAATGGCCCTGAAACAGGTTCATATTATTTCGGTGTGGTTTTCAGGGAAAACTCAGACAGCGATTTTGTGACTTATTACCCGGCTTCGCTTCAGGGTTTTTCGTTTCAATATAAGTCAGCTCAGTACCATTTCTGTCGGTTTACATTGAACTATAAAAGCATAGTGGTTTCCGAAAAGAAAAGAGATCAGTTCTTGTGTCTTTTGTATCGCGATACTAATTATGAGCTTTACAGAAATGTGATTGTCGATCCGAATAACGGTTTGATGAGCGTTCCGGATCAGTGGTTTCAGTACACGATTTATTATTTATTTAGCCCTGCTAAGGGAATTGTAAAAGTAGAAAAATCCAGACAGTATAAAAACCTGGGTGCTTTGCTTACTGCTTATGATTTTGAGGCACAGTTCGTGGCTCAACTTGATAAATCAACCGACTTTGTCGATATAATGGATGTACTTAAACAATATAGCAGTTGGTTGAAAATCAATAAAAAATAGTAAAATTTAGGATATGAGTTTACAATCAAACACCAATCGTTGGGGAAAAGCTGTGCTTAAAGCATCGCGTTCGTTACAACTTGTCGGCGACGATGTGCTTCGACAGGTTTTATTGGCATTGGCTGATGAAGCTGTGCTGAAATCATCGGAGATTATTGCTGAAAATGCAAAGGATTTGACACTGATGGAGAAAAGTAATCCTATGTACGATAGGCTTTTGCTGAGTGCTGAACGCATCGGAGGAATTGCTTCGGATATTCGCAATGTTGCTTCGTTGCCATCCCCGCTTGGTAAGGTGCTGAAGTCGACTGAGCGTGCTAATGGAATGATAATTACAAAAATATCGGTTCCTTTCGGAGTGGTAGGGGTTGTTTACGAAGCACGTCCCAATGTGAGTTTCGATGTGTTTTCGCTTTGCCTGAAATCGGGAAATGCATGTGTGCTTAAAGGAGGAACTGATGCCTACAATTCTAATTTAGCAATTGTGAAGGTAATACAGTCGGTGCTCGAGAAATTTGGTCTCGATAAAAATATTGTGACTTTACTTCCTGCCGGTCGCGAGGCTGCAGCCGAACTTATGAATGCTGTAGGTTTTGTGGATGTAATTATTCCGCGTGGAGGAAAGGGGCTGATTGATTTTGTGCGCGACAATTCCCGTATTCCGGTGATCGAAACCGGAGCTGGTATTTGCCATACCTATTTCGATGAATTTGGAGATGTTGAAAAAGGAAAAAATATTGTTTTCAATGCAAAGACAAGGCGCGTAAGTGTTTGTAATTCTTTGGATTGTCTGGTGATAAATGAGAAGAGATTGTTGGATTTGCCTGTATTATGCCAAATGATGGCTGACAAGAATGTGGTAATTTATGCGGATGAAAAAGCATTTTCGGTATTAGATGGCCGTTATCCGGCGGCTTTACTTCAGAAAGCAACAGCCGAAAGTTATGGGATTGAGTTTCTCGATTATAAAATGTCGGTAAAAACTGTAGCTGACATACATGAAGCCATAGAGCACATTTCGATTTACAGTTCGAAGCACAGTGAATGCATTGTGAGCGAAAATCAGGAAGCAATACATATCTTCGAAAAAATGGTGGATGCAGCATGTGTATATACAAATGTGTCCACGGCATTTACTGATGGAGCTCAGTTTGGGTTGGGTGCCGAAATTGGTATTAGTACTCAGAAATTGCACGCCCGCGGTCCAATGGGGCTCGAGGAATTGTGTTCGTACAAATGGATAGTGAAAGGTGAAGGGCAGGTGAGGGCTTAGTTTTAGAAGTAAATATTATCATAATGTAACATTTTTTTCTGTTATTGTTCTTAATTCAATACAAATTAGGGGTAACTTGAATAAATTTTGATAAATTGTTGCGATATTAAAATTAATTGGTTTTCTTTGTAAACGTTAAGATACTGTATTCCTCTCGTTTGGTTATTCCTGTCTTTTCTTCCGTGAACAGATTTCTTTTAACCCTCGTTTGTTTATGCTGTTCTTGAAACCAAATTTTTTATAACCAATTTTTTTAAATTTATTTTATGAATATTTACGTAGGTAACTTAAGTTACAAAGTTCGTGAAAACGACCTGTTGGGAGTTTTAGCAGAGTATGGTAAAGTTGACTCTTGCAAAATTATCAAGGACCGCGAAACCGGAAAGTCAAAAGGATTTGCGTTTGTGGAAATGGCCGATGATATGGCTGCTACAAAGGCAATCGAAGAATTAAACGGTGCTGAATTCGACGGTCGGACGATGGTAGTTAAAGAAGCAAGACCAAAAGCTTGATGCCATTCAAATCAAACAAACTAAAACTTCTGTTGTCGTTGGGCGATGGAAGTTTTTTTTGCAATGAATGGTTGTTGTAATAAAATATTTAAACATGATAAAAGGAATTTTTAAAGATTCAGGGGTTTTGTGGAAGCTGCTTCAATTGATAGCTGTTTTCTCTTTTGTGCTGATTGCTACATTGTTGGTTACCGTACTTGTTACAACTAACGATATGAATGATATGTCGAATGTGAAACTTATGCAATTGATTCAATCGATAGGATTGTTTATTATCCCACCTTTTGTGATGGCTTCTTTATGGAGCAATAATGCATTCGAGTTTTTAAGGCTAAAGTCGACGCTTAGGTGGACGACTGTATTGTATGTGGTTGCATTTATGTTGGTAGCCATTCCTTTTATTAATATGCTCTCGTGGTTAAATCAGCAGATTATTCTTCCTGAGGCGCTTTCGGAGATTGAGAAAATGATGCAGTCGTCCGAAGTTCAGATTGCCGAAATCACTGAAAAAATGCTCAACGTTAGTACATTGGGTGCTTTGTTGTTTAATGTGTTTCTGGTAGCTGTAGTGCCTGCATTGGGCGAGGAGTTGTTTTTTAGAGGAACCATACAGCGGCTTCTTTCCGACTGGAAAGGGGCGTTATTTGCAATTTGGATTACCGCTTTCGTATTCAGTGCAATACATATGCAGTTTTACGGATTTCTTCCACGTATGTTACTTGGTGCTTTTTTGGGCTATCTGCTGCTGTGGAGTGGTAGTCTGTGGTTGCCAATTATTGCTCACTTTGTGAATAATTCTGTAGCTGTAGTGTTCTACTATCTTAAATTTAATGGAGTTAAAGTGATAGATGTTGAAACAATAGGCACGGATGATACACTTTGGCTGGGAATAGTAAGCGGAATTGTGTGCGTATTTTTGGGCTTTCTGATCAGAAAAAACACCCGAAAAGCTACTTCCGAAATACAATTATAGTCCCCTGCGTTCGCTTACAATCAGCAATGCTTGCTCCCTCAATTCGAGCGGAAGTTGAATTCTGCGTATCTGCAGGCTACGTAGCCATGCCGCAACATCGCTTTCGCGCAAGGTGTAAAAAACTTCGGATAACTGATTGAGCTGATCTTCGGTAAATTTATCGGGCTGCACATCGGCCAGTACGTCAAGATTTTCATCGTCGAAATATTCAGCATTGGCATCGGCGCTCAACAAGCTTTCGCGGTCGCAAACTTCGTGTGCTCCGCAGCATTCCCCATCTTCATTTATTGTGATTTCGGTTTCAATGTTTTTTTTACGTCGGCTGATGTAAGTTGTAAGCATAAGTATCAGTCCGAACATCACCAAAATTATAATAAGTACCCACATAATCTTTAAAATATATTTCCTTAATACAACATAATTTTCGCTGCAAAGTTAAGTGTTTGTAGTCAAATTTGAGTATTTTTGTGAGTTAAAAACACAATAGATTCCAGTTTTTTAAGTTTGTATTTTGACTTGTATATTATTATTAAGAAAACCATTAATACCTGCTTCTTTTTGAGACTAAAGTTTTTACATATCCTTGTGTTTTCGCTGGCCGTTTTTACGTTTAGTGCATGTTCGTTGAAAAAGAACACCTGGTCAACACGTGCTTATCAATCGATGAATACACGCTTTAATGTGTATTTTAACGGAAAAGAGAGTTACGAGGAAGGGCTCAGGAATATTTATAATAGCAATAAAGAAGACTATTCGGCCATCATTCCGATGTATCCCATTAGCCGGCACGACAATGCAAATTCGGCGAAATCGAACATGGATCGGACCATCGAAAAATGCAGAAAAGCCATTAAACTTCATTCCATTAAACAAAAACCATTGCGCAATGACCGCAAGTGGAGCAACCCCGAATATCAGTTGTGGTACAAGCAGGAGGAGTTCAATCCGGCACTGAAAGATGCTTGGATGCTGCTGGCTCAGGCCGAATTTCATAAAGCTGATTTTATAGGGTCGGTGGGTACTTTTACATATATTTCCCGTCATTTTGCTAACGATAAAGACATGGTGGCTCGCTGTCAGCTGTGGATTGCACGTGCTTATGGTGAGTTAGGTTGGATTTATGAAGCAGAACAAATGCTTAGCCGATTGAAACAGGATGATTTGAAATTTAATCACATTGGTTTGTTCGCTGCTGTGAACGCCGATTTGTTGCTTAAAAAACATCAATACAAGGAGGCAATTCCGTTTCTGGAACTTACGCTCAAAACCGAGAAAAATAAAACCCAGCAACAAAGGTTTAATTTTCTTTTGGCTCAGTTGTACAAAAAAACGGGTGACAATCAAAGTGCATATCAGTCATTTACAAAGGTGATAAAACTGAATCCACCTTTCGAAATGGACTTTAATGCGCGGATTTACAGGGCCGAACTCGATATCCGTAATGTGGAATCGGTACGTAAGGAACTCAATAACATGCTTCGCAATCCCAATAATAAAGAATATCTCGATCAGATTTATTACACCTTGGGCAAAACATATCTTCAGAAAAACGATACAGTAAAAGCGCTCGAATACTTTAAAACGTCTATTGAGAAAAGTATACGTAACGGATTTGATAAAGCTGTTTCGCTCATCACTTTGGGAGATTTATATTATAAGAACAAAAATTACATAAAAGCTCAACCCTGCTATGATGAAGCTTCTAAAATAATAACTACGGAGCATGAGGATTACGCAAGGGTATCGAAACTGGCAGAAACGCTTTCGGAACTTGTTGTACAAAACGAGATAGTTGTTTTGCAGGATAGTTTACAGTTTTTATCTACCTTGTCTGATGAAAAAAGACTTGAAGTTGTTAATAAAATTAT
>JAYFRI010000330.1:0-5801 GCA_034926015.1 Paludibacter sp.
TATCTGTTTTTCTGGTACTTTATAAAAGAAAATTCACCTACCGAAATTCATGTGTTAGTGTTTGATTCCCATTGTGGGCCCAACTGGGCTTGAACCCGTGACCCCCTGATTATGAGTCAGGTGCTACTAACCAACTGAGCTATAGGCCCGGCATTTGCTAAATATTTTGTATCTTTGCAAAGCGAATGCAAAAGTAATAAATTTTGCCATTCTGCAAAAATTCTGCAACAATTTTTTTATTCTAAATGAAACAATACAACAATATTTCAACTCTTATCTTCGATCTTGGCGGTGTAATCGTTGATCTTGACTTACCAAAATGTATACAGAACTTCAAAGAGTTAGGCCTTGAAAATATCGAACAATACCTGAGTAATTTTGGTCAGAAAGATTTTTTTATGCAATTCGAAAAAGGACAAATAGGGATTCCGGCTTTCAGAAATGAAATACGAAAACTTGCCGGGACAGAACTCTCCGACGCACAGATTGATAAAGCCTGGTGTTCTTTCCTCACTCAGATTCCTGTCGAAAAGCTGCATCTTTTATCGGAGCTGAAAAAGAAATACCGCTTATTGTTGCTTAGCAATACAAATCCACTACACATTGAAACGGCAGTGGCTGCTGAGTTTAGCAAAACCGGCAAAACAATGCAGGATTTTTTCGACAAATGTTATCTCTCGTACGAAATGGGAATGGTGAAGCCTGATGTGGAAATTTTCAAAGCCTTATTGACCGATGCGCAGGTGAAAGCGGAGGAATGCCTCTTTCTGGACGATGGGAAAAAGAATATCGATACGGCTGCGGCGCTTGGCATTCAGACTTATTGGGTGAAACCCGACGAAAATCTTAATTTTTTACTGGATATTGATTGATCAATGGAAATAGTTTATGCTTCGGATGCTGCCTTTAGGGCGAATGAGTATGTGGCTACTGTCGGTTTTTTCGATGGAGTGCATGCCGGCCATCGCTTTCTGATGGAAGAATTGAAAAACATTGCCGCGGAGCAGGGAAGGAAAAGCCTTGTCTTTACTTTCTCCGAACATCCGCGTAAGGTCTTGCATTCCGATTTTCAGCCGGCGCTGATTACTACGCTCAAAGAGAAACTTTTTCAGCTCAGTACTACAGGCGTAGATGCTTGTGTTGTACTCGATTTTACTGAGGAAATGTCGAAGTTGTCGGCTTATCAGTTTCTCCATACCGTTCTTTTTAGTCAATACAGGGTTCGTACGCTGTTGGTGGGGCACGATCATCGCTTTGGGCATAACAGAGCCGAAGGATTTGCCGATTACAAAAAATACGGACAGGAAATGGGGCTCGAAGTTGTTCAGGCACAGCGTTACAGTACTGCCGAATTTTCGCACATCAGTTCCTCCGAAATCCGACTGGCTTTACTGCAGGGGGATGTGCTGAAAGCAAACAAACTATTAACTTATACTTATTCTTTCGAGGGAGAGGTGATCGGTGGCTTTAAAGTAGGACGAAAAATTGGATTTCCCACAGCCAACCTGAAGCCTTTCAATACCGAAAAACTGATCCCGGGCACAGGAGTTTACGCCGTTACAATTAAATGGAAAGCCGACCAGCTGAAAGGAATGATGAACATCGGACTTCGCCCGACCCTGGATAACGGAAAGCATGTAAGTTTCGAGATTAATATATTTGATTTCGATAAAGACATTTACAATGAACGTCTCGAAGTAAGCTTTATTCAGAAAATACGCGACGAACAAAAGTTCGATGGCATTGATGCTTTGATCGAGCAGCTGAAGCGCGACAAACAAACCGTTTTGGAAGTGCTGGGGTAGGAGAAGGAGCTGAAGACAACAAAACCAGCGAAGACGAACGTAATGAAAAAAAGGATTCCCTGTAAGCACATTGGCTTACAGGGAATCTTTTTTAATGTCCTCTTTTAGAGGGTTACAGATGAATATACACGGTCTTCGATGATTTACTTCCGTCAGCCCGTTTGGCAAAAACATAAATGCCAAGGATGTCAGCTGTGTTTACAGAAAGTACCGGTATCAGTAGCGAGTTGGTCAACTCACTGCCCCGCGGCTGACGTTCCACCCACAATTCTCCCGAAGCTAGCAAGGCAAGTGCCACTATCTCGTCGGTAGCTTTGTTGAGTTCGTTTTTCAGCGAAGGCAGGTACTTCACGGTAATTCCTGTTTCATCGAGTGTGGTTCCCGTAACGATAACTTTTGATAAACTGCCATCCGAAACGACAAGTTTACTGTAATCAATCACTGCGGTTTCACCCGTTTTGTCAATAGCCTCTTTCAGATTAGCTGCCATAAAAGCAGCGTATACTGAAGTTTCAGAGTCACGCTGTACAAATTCCTCTTCAGGAATACTGCCCAGCATGGGGTACAATTCGCCGATAAGTTTAAATCCTCCACGCTGCTTTTGCTGCGCTTCGGTATTTGCGTCCCGGCTTCCGAACGCTTTCGCCCGTACGATGTTTTTCGAACCCAATGACGAAGTAACAAAGTTACCCATCGCTCCGGACATTTTTCCAGTCATCGGATTCTGACTAATTGCCATATTTCTGGCGTTTGTGTCTTAAACATTTCGCTGTAAAGGTAGGGTAGCCGCAACGCCCTGTCATTAACCTAATGTTGAACCTAACCTGAGAAATCTTTATCCGGCACAAACAAAAGCGCTAAATGTCTTTTGTGGTGATATTTAGCGCCGAAATTATTTTATGAATTTTATTGCGTATTTTTTAGAGTCCGTGAAGTTTGTGGTAAAATGTGGGAGAAATATTTAAGTGTAGACTAATGCAATACTGAAAAACAAATATCAAAACAATTTCATCTGTTGCGTATCGGATTTTGGGGGGTATCATATTTTGAACTGTACCCCAAAAGTTAGGCAAAAAACTTTTGGGGTATTTTTATGGACAAAAGGAAATGAAAGCATCTGAAACACGGTTATTCAGATAAAATTAAAGTTGCAGAGCTTTATAAAACAGGCTAATGGTTCACGCAGTATGATTATAAAAAAAGTGCAGAACAGCAAGTCTGCACTTGTGTTCTGCACTGATTCTTTAAGTGTATTCCGGTGCTTATTCGGCAGCCAGTACTACTTTGTATGTTTTAACTATGCCTTTGTAATCGCATTTCACTACAGCTGTTCCCGTTTTAGAAGCAGCTTGTGTGATAGAAATCTTCACTGCAGGGCTGCTTGCCGAAGCTGTTACAGCAGGTGCAGCGCTAACTGTTGCAGGTACTTTGTAAGTAGTTTCGTAAATATCATAACCAACAATACCATTAGCATTGGTTGAGCGTACAGGTATAGCCGGTACTGTTATGTCCTGTCCATTTACCTTGATGCTTACTGTAGGTACAACCGGCATTTCGATTTTCTTCTTTGCCGAGCTGAAACCAATTCCGGCCAGGTCGAACAAACCTTCTGCTTCGTCGCCTTCGGCTACCAGATAGATAGCATGTTTCTTATCCAGTTTGTCCACTATGGCTGATACATCCAACGTGAATTTAGTGGCTTTCTGTGCTGCATTGGCAGGTACGGTAATTACGCCGAGTTTTTTACCTTTCCATGTAGCGTTGTCCCACGGACCATCCAACCATACATTTACTTTAAACGCTTTTTTGGTTTTAGGAGTGATAAACAGGTTGAACACGGTTTTGTTACCCGGTTTGGTTCCTTCGAAAGCTTTCAGTCCTTTGGTGTCTTTGGCAAGTCCGCCAAAACCAAAGTATTTGTACCCGATAATGTCTTTGTTTTTTACAGAAGTAATGGCCATGTGGTTATCCCAGATATCCCATGAGTCCTGCTGACTGCCAAGATTAGATAAATAGCAGGCATATCCTGCTGAATAATACTGATAAGGATCGAGTCCGAAGATATGGAAACCTTCCGAAGCTACTTCCGCACCTTTATATTCTTTTCCCTGACTGTCCTTAGCTGTCCAGATTTTGTCGGCTGCATAAGGATCGTATCCTGTGATAACTACTTTACCGCCATCGGCTACCGATTTCTCATCCCACTTAACAGTGATAGGCGCTACCATTGGCTGGCGTGCAAACCCGAAACCTCTTGGAGCACGGTGATAGAATACATACCACTGGTCGTTGATTTGCTGGATACTACCATGTGTGTTGTGTCCCGAATAAGTAGTCTGCAGTGCACTTCCATCTTCGTTAGGTACTACCGCGCGCGAGTCAACCAATACACCACCGCTTTTCCATGGACCCAGCGGAGTGTCGCCATAAGCATAACGCAAAGCTGAGTTGGTGCTGCTCAGTCCGTATTCAGGGCCTGAGTATCCACTGTAAACCCATACGAATTTATTTCCTACCTGACGGATAGAAGCAGCTTCGAAAAAGTTATAAGAACCTAAATCTTCGCCAGGGAACAAAGCCGGATATTCTGTTCCTTTCGGATCTCTTACCACGCCATATCTTAAACTGGCAGGGATAAAGTAAGGAATGATTTCAGTACCCGGACGAACAGAATACATGGTGCTCTGGTCGAGTTGGGCCGCTGATGAACGTTGGAATCCCCAGAAACCATAAGCTCTGAAACCAATTTTATAATCAGGATCGTTAGGATTGGTGATGTTTTCTACATAAACAGAAGGGTCGAATCCGAAAATACTTCCGGGTACGGTTTTCGTTCCATCTTCATTCATATTGATGGGTTTGAAAGGACCTGTAGGACGATCGCCTTTACATACCATAGCTTCTCTGTTACGTCCGCGGCTATGTGGATAAAGATAATATTCTTTTTTACCGTCTTTGCGTTTTATTTCAACCAAATCGGGAGCATACATCACGTCCCATTGTCCTTCGATAGGATAAGTAAAGATAGGACCTTCGTCACGCCAGTTGGTAAGGTCTTCCTGTGGTGCCGACCATGCGCGTATGTCCGGTCCGCAATAACTTCCAAAACGTACATCGTGCGATCCGATAATATACACACGGTATTTTCCCGGATTGTCAGGATCTTCAAAAACACGGGGCTCGCCATCGGGTAAATGTTCCCACAACGGCAGGTAAGGGTTTCCACCAACACGATGAACAAACTGTGCCGGGCTCGATGCTTTCTTACCGGTCTGCGCTTTCGCCGGAGTGCCGGCAGGCAACAACATAGCTGCAAATAACAGCATGACTAATGGTTTTTTCGAAATAAATCTGTTTCTCATTTTTTGATATTTTGTATAACTAAATATATGATTTTCATTAAACGATCAGCGTTTCAGGTACTTTTTGCCGTTTTGTATATAAAGGCCTGCAGGAAGTGACTCGAAATCTTTGCCTGCGTAGCGTCCATAAATATCGTGAATGGGGGATAATGCATCCGGTTTGTTTAAACCATCCTCGATGTCATCAATGCCTGTTGGGTTTTGAGGTGCCCCCAGACCGCGTGCAAAACCGGCATAGGCATGCTTGCGGTACCAGTCCAGTGTCCACAGTCCTACAGGTGTATTTGCACGCCATCCGCTGTTCGTTGGAGCATCGGTTGCACACCATTGGCAGATACCCCACTGTTGGCTGGCGGGAATTATCTCGAGGTATTTCTTCACTATCCATTCGTAAAAGGCTGACATGCGCTGATGCATTTCTTCTGTCATATTGGCCGTAGGCACATCCTTGCCGCTGGCATCTACCATTCCCATATCCAGTTCGCTGATACGAACCAGTTTGCCTGTAGCTGCCATTAGCCTGAAACTGTTCTCAATAGCATTCCTCTTGCTGGTTTGGGTGGACTCATTCATATAGCACGATATGTGCATCTGCGAGCCGATGCCGTCTATTTTTGTGACACCGTCGGCTTCC
>JAYFRI010000346.1:0-7260 GCA_034926015.1 Paludibacter sp.
CCACCAATATAATCGGGCAGCCAATTACGCATTTGAGCAACAAAAGTAAAACCTGTTTGTTGTGTAGCCACGGGACGTTCGTGCATGTATTCAACGCCATCCACTTTGAACGACAATGGGCTGTGGCGCAATTTACTACCAAAAGGAGCAGCAGCAACACCCTTAGTCATATCAAATTCAGTACCTTCGTACTGGTTGCGCATATACTCCTTAACGTTTTGAGCACTGATTTTGAAAGCCGGCTTGATCCACAAGGGCATGCGTTCAGCAGTTTCACCTTTGACATAAGTGATGTATTTTTCCATTTCAGGATTTACCTGACGGAAGAAACTCCATACACGTGCTTCGCAAATACGAAGTGCACTATAATCCAGAGGCGCATAAGTATCTGAGAAGCTGAATTCTGAATTTTTTCCTTTGAAATAACCTTTTTCGCGGGCAAAAGCAATTACATCTTCTGAATACAGACAATTATTTTTATCGTCGAAAGGGAAAGTAGTGATGCGTGCCTGATTGGCATGACCTGAGACGCAGTCGTCAGGAATGCGCTGAGCCACCCACACAGCACCTTTATTCTTCGGGCCTTTCCCTATCATCTCAAGTATCCACACTTCATTCGGATCAGCAATTGAGAAAGATTCACCTGAGCTATAGTAGCCATATTCGGCCACCAAATCAGTCATTACCCCGATGGCTTCGCGCGCATTTCTGGCACGCTGCAATGCGATGAACATCAAGCTTCCATAATCGATAATACCCGTTGTATCAACCAACTCCTCGCGACCACCAAAAGTAGTTTCGGCAATGCTCAACTGATGTTCATTCATATTACCTATCACAGAATAGGTTTGTGCTACCTGTTTAATCTTCCCAAGATATTTTCCTGTATCCCATTCGGTTACATCGAGCATAGCACCCTCGGGATAAGTCGCAGCAGGATAATGATACAATGCTCCGTACAAAAAGTATGAATCAGCAGAATAGCTGATAAGCGTCGAGCCATCGACTGTTGCGTTTTTCCCTGCTAAAAAATTTGTGCATGAGAACGCCACCGTCCAACTCAACAAAAACAAAGAAACGAATAGAAATCTTTTTATCATTGTATGTATATATTTATTTTTTAAAGCTTACAAAGATAATCGAAAAAAATCACAAATCAAAACATATGATTTTGATTTATAAACACATGCAAACAAAATACTATAAAAGTGTAAATCACAGAAAAGATATTCAGACATTTGCAAACGACAAAATATTAAACTCAAATCCGGAAGCCCCAAAACCTTGTTTGTGGTTTCGATTGACTTTCAGGCAATTTGGCTTACGCAATAGAAACCAGAGAATTTCCCCCACATCCAGCTGTTCATGGCTGATGTAAAAGCCGAATTTCCGATTAATTAACTTCCTGTTCCAAAATACTGATGGCGGATTGAACCTTTTCTATCTCAATTTTATTTACTTTTGTAGTCGATTTATTATTAAAACCAAAACAGCATGACATTTCTGACTTTATCATTACTTATAGGCAGTTCATATCTTTCAACTCCAAAATTGCCGGAGCAAACCACTGACTCGGTAAAATTGAACGAACTAACTGTTTTCAGCTTTGCCACCAACCATTTGTCATTACCTTATGTTTCCACCGACAAAAAGACAATTGAAATGAATGATTTTGTAACGCCGGCGGATGCTTTACACAATCAAACTGGCCTGTGGGTTTCGCGCGACGGTACATGGGCGACATCGCTGAATGTAAGAGGAATGTCGGAACAACGGCTTCTCTTTCTGTCCGATGAAGACCGCATTCAGTCGGCCACCGACATTGCCGGAGTTCTATCGACAGTTGACATGAACAGTCTCGAGAAAATTGAAGTTGTGAAAGGAGCCAGTTCAGTGCTTTATGGAACAGGCGCCATGGGTGGAATAGTTAACTTCATTTCTGAACGTCCCGGTTACTCGAACCAGTTCAAAACATCGGGCAAAGTAAGTTCAGGATATCACACTGTAAACAAGCTCCAAACAAATGCGGCTACCGTTAATTTCATGGATAAAATATGGTACATCAGTGTAAATGGAAGTTATCGGACCGCCGAAAACACAAATACTCCTGAAGGAAAACTCCTGAACAGCCAGTTCAACGATGCCTCGTGGGGATTGAAAGGAGGGATGAAATATGGCGACAAGCAGGAATTGCTTGTGAGCTACAACCACTTCCAGGCCTGGAATGTTGGAATCCCGGGAAGCAACTCATTCCCTGCAACTGCAACTGCAAGGTATTCGGCCATCAAAAGAAATCAGCTAAATGCTGAATATATTTTCACTGACATTTCCACATTGGTCAAAGAATTGCGCATTAAAGCTTACACACAAAACATTAGCCGCGATGTAGAATTAAAACCTAACGCTACTAACCGCACTTTACCAGCCAGTTTAAACGCAACATCAGGCATTAAAGCCACTTCGAATCTTTATTTCAACAATTACAACACTGTTACGCTTGGCGTCGAAGGGTGGTTGCGTGATTCGGAAACCGGTCGAATGAAAATTAACATGGGTGCAGATACTACTGTGATAGGCGAAATACCAACTCCGGCAGCTAAAATGATGGATGTCGGCGTTTTTGCACTTTATAAAAAAGTAATCGATCCCCGCTACTTACAGTTGAATGCAGGTTTCAGAGTCGACTACGTGCGCACCGAGAACGACACAGCTTTCAATCGTATTTTTAATTATAAAATAATTGATGGTGTAAAAGTAGATGTCCCTTTCGCAAAAAATATTCTGTTCTATCCGGGTGTTAATCATAACATTTCGTATTCAGCTCATGTTGATATGGAATACAGTCCGGCGAAAAATCAGAAAATTATTTTATCGTTGGCCAATGCCTACAGAGTAGCCTCTATCGAAGAACGATTTAAATACATCGATCTTGGCAATGGCATTCACAAGGGAAATCCGAATTTGAAATCGGAACAAGGTTGGTTTTCGAACCTGCGTTACACTTTTGCAAAAAAAAGAATGCTTATAAAGGCTGATCTTTTTGCCAACTATCTGTTCGACTTGATTGCCGAAGAAAGATCCACCGCAACATCGAATGTTTACGAATATAAAAACATCGATCAGGCATTGTTTGCCGGAGCCGAAATAGAATTTAATGCTGTCGTAACAAACCGATTAAGATTCAGGACCAATGCAAGCTATGTATACACGCGGGATGTAAAAGCCGACACTTCGCTCCCAATGATTCCACCTGCTCATGGCATGACAAGCCTAAGCTACATGGCTGGCAACGTGCTCGAGACCTCACTTCAAATGGAATGGGCCGCCACACAGCATGAACTTGCAGCTAACGAAACAGCAACACAAGGCTATGTGATCTTTAATTACAGAATTAATTCAATGCCTGTTTATGTAAAAAATATTTATCTGCAGGCATTTGCAGGCGTCGATAACATTCTCGACAAAGCCTACAAAAACCACCTTTTTAATAATCGCGGACTTAACTTTTACGAACCCGGACGCAATGTATTTATAAAGCTTAAATTAGGCTGGTAAAATTCATCACCCTTAAAAAATGCCACTGCATATGCTTACAACCGATCAACTTCAGCTACTTAGCAAAAACACCCTAATGGAACATTTGGGTATCGAATACATCGAACTGAGCGAAGGACGCATTGTAGCTAAAATGCCTGTCGATGAACGCACTTTTCAGCCCATGAAACGCTTACATAGCGGTGCCGCAATGGCTTTGGCCGAATCAGTTGGCAGTGCCGGATCGGTAGCGCTGATTGACCCAACCCAATATGCCGTTTTAGGCGTTGAAATCAGCGGAAGCCATGTGGCAACCACCCGTGAGTCTGAGGTTTTCGCCATTGGAACTATAGTACATCGCGGAAAAACTCAACATGTTTGGGAAATACGCATTGAAGATAAAACAGGGAAACTCATTTCGCTTTGCAGACTTACAAACCGAATTGTTCCTATTCATTCAGGAAAATAAAAAATGACTTTCGATAAAGAATCATACGCTGCACTTTGTAAATTACAAACGGTTTGTCTGCGACAAAACATTCCGTTTGCCTCCTATCGTTTACCACTCAACCGTGAGATTATCACCGTTGTTCAGCATCATTCAATGCCCGAACGACTGAAATCGTTGAATGATTTGCACGAAAAAACAGGTTTTGTGGTTTCACCGTTTACCGAATCGCCTGCACATGAAACTTTCTTTCTGCAACCTGACTGTGTATTTTTTTCGAATAATATTGCTGAGATTTATATAGATAAACTGGCTGCAAACGACCGCTTTATTGAGATTGAGAAAAATAAAAACACAACAAAAACCACTACTTCTGAAGAATTTATTGGCAATGTAAATAAAGCCGTTTCGGCTATGAAAGCCGCGGAATTTCAGAAAGTAGTATTATCAAAATTACGTGTTGAGCAATTACCTGATGACTTTCAGCCTGAACAATTTTTTCTGACACTTTGCCGGAAATATCCACACGCTTTTGTGTACATCATGCAGCTTCCGGAAGTAGGATGCTGGATAGGCGCAACACCTGAGCCACTGCTTACGATAGAAAATGGAACAGTAAAAACCGTTTCGCTGGCCGGGACACAAGTGGGCACCGAACTGGAAACCGAAGACTACCATTGGAGCAGTAAAGAAATTGAAGAACAAGGTATTGTGACTAATTTTATTGAACAAACCCTTCGTTCGTTACACATAGCAGACATTACAAGGCTGGGGCCCGAAAACTATAGGGCTGCCAATCTTATTCATCTGAAAACGGCTTTTGAGTTTCCCCAGGCACACATTCAAAATCGTTTCAGCGACTTACTGAAAGCCCTCCACCCTACTCCTTCGGTGGGCGGATTACCAAAGGATGAAGCGCGTAATTTTATTCTGACCAACGAACAACACGATCGTGGTTACTACACAGGCTTTTTCGGGCCTGTAAATATCAACGAAAAAAGTGCTGTCTATGTAAACTTACGCTGTTTACAATTGTTTGATAATAACTTCGTGCTGTACAGCGGAGCCGGAATTACCTCATCTTCTGTAGCCGAAAAGGAATGGGAAGAAACAGACAATAAAATGCTGACATTGATGAATGTTATGAAGAATTCCTAAGCCTTAAATGGTAATAGCTGAACGAAAACAGTAAATGCTAAAAAAAACAAATGCTAAATAAAGAATATCATTTCCGTCAGGGAATTAAAAACATACCCGAAATATGCGCTCAACATGGGGTTCGAAAAGTTGTAATTGCACCCGGTTCGCGCAATGCTCCGCTCATTTTTGCGTTTACGACTCAGCCAGGCATGGAATGTCTGAGCATCACCGACGAGCGCTCGGCCGCCTATTTTGCATTGGGAATGGCGCAACAAAGTGGCGAAGCAGTAGCACTCGTCTGCACCTCGGGAACGGCTGTGCTTAATTTTGCACCCGCCATTGCCGAAGCCTACTACCAGAATTTGCCTTTGCTCGTTTTCACGGCCGACCGTCCCGCTGAACTTATTGACCAGGCCGATGGACAAACGCTTCGACAGACTAATATTTTCGCCAACTACATAAAAGCAAGTTTCGAATTGCCGGTAGAAACGGTTATTGATGCTGAGTTGCATTTTTCAGATCGTCAGGTTTCGCAAGCCATCGACACGGCTGTTTCGTATCCGCAAGGCCCGGTGCACATCAACGTTCCCTTGCGCGAACCAATTTACACAGCCATTCCCGAACATCACAGCAACCCGAAAATAATTAAAACGCTCTCTGCTTCTCAAAAATTGAACGACGAAAGTCTGAAAACCCTGCAAAACAGCTGGCTCAAATACAAACGTAAGTTAGTTATATTCGGTGTTTTCCCTAAAAATGAGTGTTTGAGTGAATTGGCCCGTCGGCTTGCCAACGAACCCGATGTAGTGGTGGTTGCTGAAAATTTATCAAACATAGCAGCTGAAAAAATCATTACTCAACCTGAATCATTGTTCTCAAGAATAAATTCGAAAGAAAAGATAGATAATTTTGTACCAGAATTGGTAGTTACCATCGGACATTCAGTCATTTGCAAGCAACTGAAGATATTCCTGCGCAGTCATCGACCTGCCGAACAATGGCAGATCGAATCATCTATGCCTTATATCGACACATACAAAAGTCTGACAACAGTAATTCCGGGGTTGGCAACCGAGGTGCTAAATAAAATGCCTTTTACAACAACAAAAAGTGAATTCTCAGCTAGCTATCAGACTGAAATGAAGCAGATAAACCAACTTCACGATGAGTTTATTAAAAATGCGTCTATTTCTGATATGGCGGTAACAATAGAATTACTCAGTCAAATCCCTGCTGATACCGTATTGCATTTGGCCAACAGCACAGCAGTGCGCTGGACACAGCTTTTTCCTGCCCGCACTGACCTGACATATATCTGCAACCGCGGCACATCAGGAATTGACGGCAGCATGTCGACAGCAGCAGGTTATGCTTACGCTTCAAAACAATCCACCGTTTTTCTGACCGGCGATTTGTCGTTCGTTTACGATTCTAATGCTCTTTGGAACAATTATATCGGCAATCAGCTGAAAATTATAGTTATGAATAATAACGGAGGAAATATTTTCCGATTTATCGGCGACAAAAAACTAATGGAGAATAGTTTGGAATTTTTCACTACGCCACATCAAGTGCAACTTAAATCATTGACCCAAGCTTATGGACTTGAATATATTAGTTGTTCTGAAACTAATGAGTTGCCTGGTGCTATTGACAAATTATTAAGAGCAGAAAAAGCAACTGTTTTAGAAATTTTTACAGATGCTGATTTAAATACGGAGAATTATAAAGGATATTTTCAGAAAATAAAGCAATGAATTTAAAACAGAAAATTGGAACTTATATTGGAACAATTGGGTGTCCGATAGTTATTATAGCACAAATATTTATTTTACTTGAAAACGAACTGACAACAAAACAAACAATTGGAACTTATTTAACTATATTTACCGCAATATGTGTTATGATCTCAATAACACCGAATTTGATTAAAAAGAAATGATTACATCCTTTAGATAATAAAAAAATAGCTTATCAAAAGGACTAAAAAAACACAAAAAGAAATGAGAAACTGGACAACAATTAAAGAATTCGAAGAAATAAAGTTCGAATATTTCGAAGGGATAGCAAAAATCACCATCAATCGTCCGCGATACCGCAACGCGTTTACGCCCGATACAATAAAAGAGATGATTGAA
>JAYFRI010000376.1:0-10325 GCA_034926015.1 Paludibacter sp.
CTAAAGCACTTGAAAAAATGTCGTTAAAGGCCGGAATAGATGGGAAAAATGATCCTTTAAAGGATGTGAGTGTTGAGGTTGGCGATACAGGAATTACAAGTTCTCGACTTGCTCCCATGGGAAAAGTAAAGGTAAACGGACACATTGTAGAGGCTAAAACCAATGATGATTTTATCGATGAAGGAGTGGAGGTAAAGGTGCTCGAAGTGATGACTACAACTATATTGGTGGAGAGAAAGGTGAAAGAATGATTGTTGATGGTCCGCTTTAGAACTCTTTATGCAATGAATTTTCATATATTTCTTCGCGGTTCACATTTTTCACAATCAATATTTTATGTCTGTCGTTATAAAAATCAATAAATTAATCTTTAAACAAAAAATAATATGCTTGGAATTGAAATTGTAGGATTAGCGGTGCTTGGAGTCCTTTTGCTGCTCTTCTTTTATTATGTGCCATTTCTGCTTTGGATATCGGCCAAAGTGTCGGGAGTTAATATCTCGCTGATACAATTGTTCTTGATGCGTATCCGTAAGGTGCCGCCTCATACTATCGTGCAATGTATGATTGAAGCTCACAAAGCTGATATTCAGGAAGTGAAACGCGATGGTCTTGAAGCGCATTATCTTGCCGGTGGACATATCGAACGCGTAGTGCATGCGTTGGTGTCAGCTTCGAAGGCCAATATCGATCTTACTTTTAAAATGGCAACTGCTATTGATTTGGCTGGTCGTGATGTTTTTCAGGCTGTTCAGATGTCGGTGAACCCGAAAGTAATTGATACTCCTCCGGTGGCTGCGGTTGCTAAAGATGGTATTCAGTTAATTGCCAAAGCCCGTGTAACCGTTCGTGCCAACATCAAACAATTAGTGGGTGGTGCAGGCGAAGAAACCATTTTGGCTCGTGTTGGCGAAGGTATCGTTTCGTCGATCGGTTCGTCTGTATCGCACAAAAGCGTGCTTGAAAATCCCGATTCAATTTCGAAATTGGTATTGAAAAAAGGATTGGATGCCGGTACAGCTTTCGAAATTTTATCCATTGATATTGCCGATATTGATATAGGTAAGAATATTGGTGCGCAGTTGCAAATGGATCAGGCCGAAGCAGATAAAAATATTGCTCAGGCTAAAGCCGAAGAACGTCGTGCCATGGCAGTTTCGCTGGAACAGGAAATGAAGGCTAAATCTCAGGAAATGCGTGCTAAGGTAATTGAAGCTGAAGCTGAAGTGCCTAAAGCTATGGCCGAAGCATTCCGCAGTGGAAATTTGGGTATCATGGATTATTATAAAATGAAAAATATTGAAGCCGATACGTCGATGCGCGAAAGTATCGCCAAACCGGGAACGGCAAGTAAAGGAGATAAGTAAAAAGTATATATAGTTTCGAGTTACGAGTTACAAGTTACAAGTACGAGTTACAAGTTACAAGTTACAAGTTACGAGATACAAGATTGGTTATCTGAATTTTACTTATAGAAAACAGATCATTTAATATTATTTCTTACGTATAAAGCAATGAAGTGAAAAACGATTCGGAGTTACTCCGGATCGTTTTTTTTGTGTGCAGAATGGATGAATTTCAATTATCCAATGAATAAAATGTTAGCAGAAATTCAAAAACACATCAACTTATAGCAAAAAATCAGTCTTTTTTTGTTTCTTTGTAAAATTATTTAAATTAAAATCATCTTATGGAAAAAAAACTTCGTCGTTCGCGCAATTCAATGATTGCAGGTGTTTGTGCAGGTATTGGTGAGTATTTTAATCTTGACCCAACACTTGTAAGGGTTGCCTATGTGATTCTTTCGGCTGTTTCAGCAGGTTTTCCCGGTTTATTGGTGTATATCATTCTTATACTTGTGATTCCGATTGAACAATAGTTGATTTTTTATACTTATAGTTCACGCTTATATTCACGTTTTCTCTTTTGAGTTTTCGTTGGAGCGATATGTTTTGTACAATAGTTAATTGGAAATAAACACTCAGTATTTTGTCATTTAAACTCACTTCACCCTACCGTCCCACTGGCGATCAGCCCGAAGCCATCAAGCAGCTGCTGGACGGATTAAATGCCGATATCCCCTTTCAGACTTTATTGGGAGTTACCGGTTCGGGAAAGACTTTTACCATTGCCAACGTAATCAATGAGATCAACAGGCCAACCCTTGTGTTGAGTCATAATAAAACCCTGGCAGCTCAGCTCTACAGTGAGTTTAAGAATTTCTTTCCCGAAAATGCTGTGGAATATTTTGTTTCGTACTACGATTATTATCAACCGGAAGCATATTTACCTGTTTCGGATACTTATATTGAGAAAGATCTTTCCATCAATCAGGAAATTGAGAAATTGCGATTAGCTACCACTTCGGCGTTATTGTCGGGGCGGAGAGATGTCGTTGTTATTTCATCGGTTTCGTGTCTGTATGGTATCGGAAATCCGGATGATTTTACGAGCAATGTAATTGAAATACAAAGAGGGCAGAAGTTGGTTCGAAATGTTTTTCTGAGATCATTGGTGGATAGTTTGTATTCCCGAAACGAAATAGAGCTGAATCGTGGTAACTTCAGGGTGAAAGGCGATACGGTGGATATTTTCCCTGCTTATACCGATTTTATTGTACGCGTTGTTTTTTGGGGCGACGAGATTGATGAAATTATAACAATAAATCCTATTGATTTGCATGTGATTGAGCATTTTGATGCTTACAAAATTTATCCTGCCAGTATTTTTGTGACGACTAAAGAGCGGATTGCCAATGCCATTCAGCACATTGAACGCGATATGGCTTTTCAGGTTGATTACTTTAAGTCGCAGGGAAAGGATTACGAAGCCAAACGTATTTACGAACGGGTAAATTATGATTTGGAAATGATAAAAGAATTGGGTTATTGCTCTGGTATTGAGAATTATTCACGTTATTTCGATGGTCGTGAGCCGGGGAGCAGGCCGTTTTGTTTGCTCGATTATTTTCCTAAAGATTACTTGATGGTGATCGACGAAAGTCATGTGACTGTACCTCAAATCAGGGCTATGTTTGGCGGCGATGCTGCCCGCAAACAGAATCTTGTAGAATATGGCTTCCGATTGCCATCGGCCAAAGACAATCGCCCGTTAAAGTTTGATGAGTTTGAAGAACTTAATCCACAAACTATTTACGTAAGCGCCACTCCTGCTGATTACGAATTAGCAAAAAGCGAAGGAATAGTGATTGATCAGTTAATTCGGCCTACAGGATTGCTCGATCCTATTATTGATGTACGTCCAAGTTTGAATCAAATCGACGATTTGCTTGAAGAAATTCAACAAAGGGTTGAAAAAGAAGAACGTGTGCTGATAACAACACTCACCAAACGAATGGCGGAAGAATTAGCTGATTATCTGGCTAAAATGGGGATCAAGTGTAATTATATTCACTCCGATGTGACAACACTTGATCGGGTTCAGATTATGGAGGACCTCAGGCGGGGAGTTTACGATGTGTTGGTGGGTGTAAATCTTTTGCGCGAAGGTTTGGATTTACCCGAAGTTTCGTTGGTAGCTATTCTCGATGCTGATAAAGAAGGTTTCCTGCGTTCGCACAGGTCGCTTACACAAACGGCTGGTCGTGCAGCTCGTAACCTGAATGGTCGGGTGATTATGTACGCCGATAAAATAACTGACAGCATGGCCAAAACCATCAGTGAAACCAATCGCCGACGCGAAAAACAATTGGCCTACAACGAAGCACATGGTATTACACCTACTGCCATTACAAAGGGAGAACGAAACTCGTTCAGCAAAGCAGAGCCCAATGCTTACATCGAACCAGATAGTTCACAATCCATTGCTGCGGATCCCGTTGTACAATATATGTCGAAGTCGGCATTGGAAAAAGCAATTGCCAAGACCAAAAAATCGATGCATGATGCCGCCAAAAAACTTGAATTTTTGGAAGCTGCTCAGCTGCGCGATGACTTGATAAAGCTGGAAGACTTGTTGAAGACAAAGTTTTGAGTTTCGAAAAACAAGAAGTGAAAATTGAAGTTAAGAAGTTAGTGAAGTAAACGTTTCAGTTATTCAATTATTCAGTTATTAATCAAACAAGGCGTTTCCAATCGGAAACGCCTTGTTTGTTTATTTAAAATTCCGAAGAAAAATGGAATCGAATGTCTTTGAAATCGTTTTGAGCCATTTGAAGCACATAACCCGAATCGGCCATAAAAACGTCGCGTCCTTCTTTGTCTACCGCCATATATTGGCCTTTCCTTTTCTTGAAATTATCAAGTTCGGTAGCATTGTCGCTTTCTATCCAACAGGCTTTGTAAAGCGAAATAGGTTCCCAGCGACATTGAGCTCCATATTCATGCAGCAACCGGTATTGAATTACTTCAAATTGAAGTTGTCCCACTGTTCCGATGATTTTCCGGCCATTGTATTGGTTGGTGAAAAGCTGCGCTACTCCTTCGTCCATCAATTGCGCTATCCCTTTTTCCAATTGTTTTGTTTTCATTGGATCAGCATTTTCAATGTATTTAAACATTTCGGGCGAGAAGCTGGGGATGCCTTTGAAATGCAGGTTTTCTCCGCCGGTAAGTGTATCGCCGATCTTAAAATTGCCTGTATCCGGTAAGCCTACAATATCGCCGGCATAAGCTTCGTCCACAGTTTCCTTCTTCTGTGCCATAAAAGCAGTAGGAGAGGAGAAACGCATCATTTTTCCGTGACGCACATGTTTGTAGTTTACATTTCGTTCGAATTTGCCTGAACAAATCTTAATAAACGCAATGCAACTCCTGTGGTTGGGATCCATGTTAGCATGAATTTTAAACACAAATCCAGAAAAAGCTTCTTCGTAAGGATCAACTTCGCGTTCCTGTGTGTGAACAGGCCTTGGTGATGGTGCAATTTCAACAAAACAGTCAAGCAACTCTTTCACACCAAATGTATTCAAAGCACTACCAAAGAATACAGGTGCAAGCTCGCCTGCAAGGTATTTTTCTACATCAAATTCGGAATATACGCCGTTGATTAGTTCCATATCTTCGCGGAGTTTGTCGGCGTCGTGTTTACCTACAAGCTCATCCAATTCATTGCTGTTGACATCCACTTTTACCGATTCACTGATCGTTTGCTTGTTGGGTGTGTAAAGTTCGAGGTTGTCTTTGTGTATGTTGTAAACACCTTTGAATGCAAATCCCTGATTGATGGGCCAACTCAACGGACGTACATTGATGCCTAACTCGGCTTCAAGTTCATCAAGCAAATCAAAAGCATCTTTTCCTTCACGATCCATCTTGTTGACAAAAATCATAACCGGGGTTTTACGCATTCTACAAACTTCCATCAGTTTGCGTGTTTGTGTTTCAACACCTTTGGCTGTATCCACCACAATAATTACGCTGTCGACAGCTGTGAGGGTACGGTAAGTGTCTTCAGCAAAGTCCTGGTGTCCTGGTGTATCCAGAATATTGATTTTGTAGTTGCGATATTCGAAACCCATTACCGAAGTAGCCACAGAAATACCACGTTGTTTTTCAATTTCCATCCAGTCGGAAGTGGCTGTTTTTTTGATTTTATTCGATTTTACGGCTCCTGCTACATGAATGGCACCACCAAAAAGCAAAAGTTTTTCGGTAAGTGTTGTTTTTCCCGCATCGGGATGACTGATAATGGCAAAAGTGCGTCGGCGTTGTATTTCAGATGCTAATGACATGTATTTTGGGTTGATTGTTGACTATGAATAGTTGATAGTTTGAAAACGAGTGAATTCACTCGTTTTTTGAGGGTGCAAAAGTACGGAAAAAACAGGAAAGAGCAAAATGTATTTTCAGGGAAAATATCTTGCTCTTTTCACAAGCGGCACGTACAAAACGCTGAGATTTGCATGTTCTGGAAACACTGGAATTGAGTTTGTCAGTAATTTTGATCTTTATGGCAGAAATTAAACCAATTCAGCAAGTGTTTTGGCAAAATCACGTATTTCGTCCTCAGTAGTATCGAATGAACACATCCATCGGAGTTCGGTGGTTTGTTCGTCCCAGGTGTAGAATCGGTACTTGCTTCGCAAAGCTTCGATTGAATAGGGTGGAATGATGGCAAAAACTGCATTGGCATCCACGCTTCGTGTAATTTTTACTCCTGGAATTTTATCTACTTCTTTTGCAAGTAATTGAGCCATTTGGTTGGAATGCGTTGCCATTTCGTACCATAGGTTATTGCTCAATAATGCTAAGAATTGTGCCGCAATAAATCTGTTTTTCGAGAAAAGCTGAGCTGTTTGTTTCTGAAAATAAGCAGCATTTTTCTTTAAATCGTCATTAAAAATAAGTACTGCTTCGCCAATCATTATTCCATTTTTTGTGCCACCAAAACTCATGATGTCAACACCACAATCCACAGTGGCTTCTTTTAGACTTACTCCAAGAGCGGCTACAGCATTCGAAATGCGTGCGCCATCCATATGGACGTACATATCATTTTTATGGGCAAATTCGCAAAGTGCTTTTAGTTCGGCTATAGAATACACAGTACCTAATTCGGTGCTCTGACTTATCGAAATAACTTTAGGCTGAGTAGCGTGCACATTTCCTTTGCGTACCAACAATGGTTCTATCAGTTCGGGGGTTAATTTGCCATCGGTAGTAGGCAGAGTGAGAAGAGAGCAGCCAATCTGTTGGGTAGGTGCACCACATTCGTCGGAATTAATATGCGCGGTTTCGGCACATACAACGGCCTGAAATGGAAGTACACAACATTTTAAGCTTATGATATTTGCTCCGGTGCCGTTAAAAGCATACAATACCTTTAAGTTTCCAAAGAGTGAGCTAAACAGTTCGAATGCTTTATCAGTATAAAAATCATCGCCATACGAAATCTCATGTTCAGTGTTGGCTTGTTGTATGGCTTTAAGGACGTCGGGATGTATGCCCGAATAATTATCGCTGGCAAAACTTTTCATTCAATTTTTTTTGTAAAAAACAACCCGAAAGGATGTTTTTGGTGCTTGTTTATCGAGATTTGTACGGAGTAAGTGTCTTTTTTAGAACTTAAATTTATCGAAAAAACTTTTTGGTTTAATTTCCTCTTGTTCAACTTCTTTTGTGTTTTCAATTTCAGATATCCATCTTCTTTCTTCACGCTGAGGAGTTTCACCCTGTTCTTTTTTGACGAAACTAATCATTTCTTCGAGCCCTTTAGTGAAGCTGTCGAAATCTTCTTTGTAAAGAAAAATTTTATGTTTTTCGTAAACTACTTGTGTTTCATCGTTGGTTCCTGTCATCTTTTTTTTGCTCTCAGTGATGGTCAGGAACATATCATTGGATCTGCTTTTCTTTACATCCAAATAATAGATTCTCTTTCCGGCTTTAATTGCTTTCGAAAAAATTATTTCACTGTCTTTTTTTTCTTTATCTCTTTTTCTTTTCTCTTCTTCCATTTTAATTCGGTTTTTACGTAAACAATATAATGATGAATAATTAAAAATCTATATTGTATTCAATTCTGAATTGTGTATTTTTATAATATGCATTCTGTTAATTATGTTGAGCCACCAAATTTCAGTATTTTTTTCGGATATATCAAACAAAGTGACTTTTTTTTACATTTTATCGTTAAAATATTTATTTCTAAACGAACTTCGGTTCAAAAACATTGCATTTTATTTTTTGACTTCAAATTTACAGCAATTAAAATAAAAGATGTACCTTTGTGCAGAAATTTGAAAAAAGCGTTCTAAAATTTTTATGATCAATCGAGTATTATTACGAATTAAGATTATTCAAATCTTATATTCATTCTACAAAGGCGATGGAAATTCAGTTCCTGCAGCCGAAAAAGAGTTGTTTCACAGTATTGAAAGAACTTACGACTTGTATTTTCACTTGTTGCAGTTGTCCATCGAAATTACTCAGTATGCCGCCTCACGCATCGAGAGTAAACGCAATAAATTACGTCCCAGCGAAGAAGATTTAAATCCCAATACACGTTTTATCGACAATAGCTTTATTCGTCAGTTGACAACGAATACACAATTTGTTGAATATTTAACGAACCAAAAGCTCTCGTGGGTCAATCATTCCGACACTATCAAGCAATTATATGAAGAGTTAATCAAAACCGATTTTTATGATGACTACATGAATGCAGCCTCTGTAGATTATGCCGCCGACAAGGATATCTGGCGCAAGATTTACAAAAAAATATGTTTGCAGAGTGAAGATTTGGATAGTTCTATTGAAGACCAAAGTATTTATTGGGTAGATGATCTCGAAATTGTTATTAGTTTTGTTATCAAAACAATAAAACGATTCGATCAGAGCGCGCAGGAAAATCAATCCCTGTTGCCAATGTTTAAAGATCAGGAAGATGCTGATTTTGCACGTAAGCTACTTCGGGCTGTTTTGACTCATAGCAATGAGTACCGACAAATGATTGATGATAATACAAAAAACTGGGACCTCGACCGTATTGCTTACATGGATATTCTTATTATGCAGGTAGCATTAGCCGAAATAATGGAGTTTCCTACAATACCGGTGAATGTTACATTGAATGAATATATCGAAATAGCCAAAAACTACAGCACCGAAAAAAGTGGAATATTTATTAACGGAGTGTTGGATAATATTGTGAGCCAGTTAAAGAAAGATAATAAGCTGATAAAAGTGGTGATGTTTAGCGACAGTAAAAAGTAATTTACTCAAAATTATAAAGAAAACCCCAAATGACGACGGCAGAATCACATCATTAACATATTTATTTTATATATTTGCAGGCATAAATCATTTAATTAAATTAAAAACATGAATTTACTAAGTATGTTGTTACAAGCAACGACTCCAGCTCAAGGGGGTATGGGTAGTTACTCAGGCATATTAATGATGGTATTGATTTTTGTTGTGTTCTATTTCTTCATGATTCGTCCACAGTCGAAACGTCAGAAAGAAATTAAAAAACAACGTGAAGCAATGCAGCCAGGCGATAAAGTGGTGACTTCTGGAGGTATATACGGAAAGGTGAAAGAAATTAAAGACACAACAGTAATTGTAGAAATTGCTGAAAATGTAAGAATTAAAGTTGACAAGAATTCAGTATTTGCTTCGGCCGAAAGTATTGACACTCCGGTAAAATAAAAGGGTAAAATGGCTGACAACAGCAACGTAAGATTACTCAGATATTACATTTTAAAGCTTAAATCATTCCTTTTCTCAAAGGATGTTTTAAGCTTTTTGCTCTTTCTTGTCCTTGCTTCCGGCTTTTGGTTTGTCAATGCGCTGGATAAGGAACGCGAAACTGAAATATCAATCCCCTTGCGTTTTGTTAGTCTCCCCAAGAATATTGCCATTATCAACGATTATCCTGCCAACATTACAATTAAGGTAAAAGACAAAGGGATCAATCTTTTTACTTATACCCGCCCTAAATTTAACTCTATTTCTTTTGATTTAGGCAGAGTGTTTTACGAAAAAGGTGAAATAACAATCTCGTCCGATCAAATAAGGGCTAAATTAGCGCGTATTCTGCTTCCATCTACTTCCCTTCTCGAAATCAAACCCAATGCGCTCACTTTTCAATACGAAAGCCTGAATACAAAAATGTTAGCCGTGGAATTTGATGCTGACATAGAACTGGCACATCAATATATACTGAGCGATAAAATTCAGATTTCCCCGCCCACAGTAACTGTATTCGGTCCTAAAAGTGTACTCGATAAGTTGAAGACAATCAAAACCGAACCGGTAAAATTGGCAAAACTAAGCGATACCACCTATTTAAATTGTAAATTAAAACCGATTAAATCAGTAAAACTTGCTAACGAAGAAGTTAAAGTAAGTATCTTTGTGGAAATGTTTACCGAAAAGAAAATGCAATTGCCAGTTACCGTTGTCAATTGTCCTGAAAATAAAATAATCAGGACTTTCCCTGCTTTTGTAAATGTAAGTTTCAATGTTGGTATGAGTCATTTTAACTCAATAAAACAAGATGATATGATGGTTGTGCTTGATTATAATGAGATTGCGAAAGGCAATAATATTAAACAGAAACTTAGAATAGAAAATAATACAAGCTATGTTTCGAATTTGAGAGCTGAACCTCAGGAAGTAGAATATATTATTGAGATGAAATAATCAAACTATTTTTAACTGTAATTGATTTGCGTTAAATTTATAAAGCCTCAGGTCCTGATATCGTATTCAAAAAATAAAGCATGTAAAAACTCAAATATGAAGAAAATACAAATGGTCGACCTTAACAGTCAGTACCTTAGAATAAAAGAAGAAGTTAACGCCGGAATTCAACACGTTATAGATACCACCACATTTATAAAAGGTGGAAAAGTAAACGAT
>JAYFRI010000332.1:0-2756 GCA_034926015.1 Paludibacter sp.
AATGCAATTCGAAAAAGCGCTGAAAGATGTTCACTCAGTAAAGGCAAGCTCTGTATTTTACGACCGTGCTGTGGGAGCACCTTATCTGGAAATAAAACTGAACCGTGAAAATATGGCTCGTTATGGCATGACAGTGAGTGAGGTGCAGGAAGTATTGCAGGTAGCAATGGGCGGCATGTCGTTGAGTTCATCGGTGGAAGGTCGCGAACGATTCCCGATTCGGGTGCGTTATGCCCGCGAATTACGCGATAATCCCGAGGATATTAAACGCATCCTGATACCAGCCATGAATGGAAGCCAGATACCACTCAGCGAAGTTGCCGACATTGACTACACACGCGGTGCACAAATGATACGAAGCGAAAACACCTTTTTGGTGGGTTATGTGATTTTTGATAAAACAGAAGGTAAAGCCGAAGTAGATGTTGTAAATGAAGCAGCGGATGTATTGCAGAAAAAAATTGATACAGGTGAATTGAAATTACCAAAAGGTGTAACGTTTAAATTTGCAGGAAATTACGAAAATGAAGTTCGAGCTTCTGAACGCTTATCAATTGTAATTCCTATCTGTTTAATACTTATTTTACTGTTATTGTATTTTCAATTTAAAACCATCACAGCTTCGTTAATCCATTTTTCGGGAGTTTTTGTTGCTTTTGCTGGTGGATTTATCATGCTCTGGCTATATGGTCAGGACTGGTTTTTAAACTTCTCGATAGCAAATGTAAATTTACGGGATCTTTTTCAGATGCACCCGATTAATTTAAGCGTTGCTGTTTGGGTAGGGTTTATCGCACTTTTCGGAATTGCAACAGATGATGGGGTAATGATGGGAACTTATATTCATCAGGTTTTTGAGGACAGACAACCTTCAACAGTAACTGAAGTACGTGAAGCAGTAGTTGCTGCCGGAAAAAAACGCGTTCGACCTGCTATGATGACTACAGCAGTAGCGGTAATTGCATTATTACCTGTACTTACATCTACAGGTAAAGGAGCCGATATAATGGTGCCAATGTCTATTCCAACCTTTGGTGGTATGATTATTCAGGTGATGACAATTTTTGTAGTGCCTCTGTTCCAGGCTATGTGGCGCGAACATTCAGTGAAAAATTTAAAAAGGGGAAATGAAGTATGAAAAATCTGATTGTATATATTGGCTTACTAGCATTTAGCTTGCAGGCTTTTTCGCAGGATTCTATTTCTAATTATCTTGAACTTGCCGCAAAAAATAATCCTACTGTGATACAACGCTACAATCAATATCAGGCAGCACTTCAAAAAGTACCACAGGTTAGTTCATTACCCGACCCGCAATTGGAAATGGGGATTTTTTTAAGTCCGATGGAGTTGATGGAAGGAAATCAGGTGGCAGATATTAAATTGATGCAAATGTTACCGTGGTTTGGTGTTATCAAAAATGCAAAAGATGAAATGAGCCTGATGGCAAAAGCCAACTTTGCATCTTTTCGGGAAGCTAAATTGCAGGTTTACTACGATGTGCAGCGTGTTTGGTTCGATTTGTATAAAATCCGGCAGAACATCCGTATATCCCGTGAAAATGTTGAGTTGTTGAAAACCATCGAAAGGCTGACTTTAGTAAAGTATAAATCAGGCGCTTTGAGTGGCAGTTCTTCTTCAGGCGGCAGCATGTCAGTGGGAACATCAAATACAAATGCTGGCGGATCCGCGGGTATGAGCGGTATGGGAGGCAATGCTGTAGCAGTTTCTCGCCCTGAAGTTACTACAAGTCCGGCTTCTATGGGCTCATCTTCGGCAGCAACAAGTTTGACTGACCTGTATCAGATTCAAATTGAAATTGGTAATTTAGAGAATGATATTTCCACACTGATAAATAGAGAGGAAGTAATAGTTGCCCAATTCAACAGTCTGTTGAACCGTCAGCAAAAAACTGAGGTGTATGTGTCTGATTTATTAGATGCTTCACCGCTGGATATAGCTTTACTATCGGTTTCCGACTCACTTTTCATGCAAAATCCAATGTTGTCGATGTTGAAATATGAACAACAATCGCTCGAAGCCCGGGTAAAAATGCAAAAACAAATGGGGTTGCCTATGGTTGGGGTTGGCTTGAATTATTCAGTGATCTCAAAAAATCCAATGTCGACATCACCAATGAACGGACAAGACATGATTATGCCTATGCTGACCGTGACCTTGCCCATTTATCGAAAAAAATACAATGCGCAGCAAGCTGAAACAAAATTCGCGAAATCAGCTGTAGAACAAAACTACAAAGCTACTGCTAATGCCTTGCAGGTAGAATATTACGAAGCTTTGCAGTTGTATAACGATGCCCGGAGACGTATGGAATTGTACGATGATCAGCGACTCTTAGCAAAAAAAATGCTCGACATTGCATTAAAAGCTTTCTCATCATCCAATTCGGGGCTAACGGATATTGTGCGTATTCAGAAACAACTACTTGATTATGAATTTAAACAAGTGGAAGCACTGGTTGATTTTAATACAGCCAAAGCAATGATTAAAAAACTAACAATCAACAATTAATAGTTTTTGTAACAGTTCAATATACGTTCAAAAAAACACATAAAAAACAGGTATAAATATATGAAAGCAATAATTTCAAACAAATATGTCCATTATGGACTTCTTATACTGGTCGGATTGGCTCTTGGCTGGTTCATATTTTACACACCAAAAGTGCATGATCATGAACACGACCATTCGTCTGAAAACTCAACAAGTGAAATCTGGACTTGCTCCATGCATCC
>JAYFRI010000061.1:0-3738 GCA_034926015.1 Paludibacter sp.
GAAGATGAGATGATTTACCGTATGTTGGATGATGATGAGTTAGATCCTGTAGGTGATGGTTTTACATTGGAAGAAGCTATTTTGTTTGCCGATAACTACGCTTTTGCTCACGGTTGGCAATAAGAGAATTTCAGCATTTGCGCGTCAGTGAGGGTGTCACTTTGAGTGACGCCCTCACTAAAACCGATATCGCTACGGTACGATTTCTACGAAGTGGAGTGCCTGCCCGAAAATGACCGGTGCGTTACAGCATCCACCCCGAAGCCATAGGACACAAAAGTGGATGTGAGTGTTTTGAGTGAACCGAAGATAGCGTTTGAATAGGAGAGATAAAATTGTATAATAAGGCGGTTATGAGAAAAGGGTAAGGATAAAGCAAGATTTTGCGGAACGGGATTGTGTCCCCAAAAAAGTAAAGACGAATTCGATTGTATAATTGGAAAACTGAGAAGATATGCAAACAAAAAATATATTGTTGTTCAGTACCACTGATAAAAAAGCCAAAGTAAGTGTTTTTTTTCAGGATGGTACTTTTTGGCTTACCCAAAAGGCCATGGCTGAATTGTTTGGTGTAAATGTACCTGCGATAAGTAAGCATTTGAAGAATATTTTTGAAACGGGAGAGCTCGAAGCTATTTCAGTTGTTTCCAAAATGGAAACAACTGCTTCGGATGGCAAAAATTACGAAACTACTTTTTACCGACTTGAAGCCATTCTTGCAGTTGGTTATCGTGTAAATTCGGCTCAGGCAACCGATTTCAGGAAATGGGCCACTCAAACACTGAACGAATTTATTATCAAAGGTTTTGTGATGGACGATGAGCGACTTAAACAAGGCAAAAGTTTTGGACAGGATTATTTTGACGAATTACTGGAACGAATTCGCGAAATCCGCTCGAGCGAACGACGTTTTTATCAGAAAATAACCGATATATATGCGCTCAGTACCGATTATGATAAAAACAGCCCGCAAACAAAGGATTTTTTTGCTGCCGTTCAGAACAAATTGCATTGGGCAATATAAATCCGTTTTGAGATCCGCTTAATTAGCATAAATCCGCGTTCTATTATGAGCGACAGTGAGGGTGTCACTTTGAGTGGCCCGCTCACTGCCGCGCACACCCTCACTGCCGCTGAAACCTGCAATCGCATTTTCGCGTTTTCTGTATAGATACATAGTCAATGTGATTTGACAAAGTGTAAATTATTTTTTGTAGCTTTGTGGATGTGAAAAAATAAATTGATAGCCAGATCAAACATATAATCTTATACACTACTGTCCGATAAAAAATATTTTGAATTAGTTTTTTTAGCTTATTAGATTCCTCTCCGCCGCGGCGGAGAAGAATCTCAGATGTTTTGTCGGTCAGTAGTGATAAATTGTATAATTTCAAATAAAGACATTACGATAACAGAACTTGCAACGATGTCGGGGATTAGCTATAAAGGTGTTCAATACCATACAGCAGCGATGCAAAAAGCAGGTATATTGAAGCGGGAAGGTTCAGGAAAATCCGGATATTGGAAAGTGTTGAAATAATACAAGCGGTTATCTTGCTTTTTATTAAATTGTTATGTATTTTAGGCGCTTGCAAACCGTTTGCAATAATCAAATCTATCAAAATATGGTGCAAGCGGTATCTATTAAACAAGAATAATCAAATCAGCTATAAACAATGGAATTACAACTTATTCAAAGCAGAATTTATACAATAAGAGGCTGTAAAGTGATGATTGACTTTGATTTGGCCGAAATGTATGGCATTGAAACAAGAGTGCTCAAGCAGGCCGTAAGGCGTAATATAGACCGTTTCGATGGCGATGACTTTATGTTTGAACTCACCCCTGATGAAGTGCTGGAGTTTTCAAGATCACAATTTGTGACCTTGAACAGGGGCAGAGGATCGAATTTGAAGTATGCACCCTTTGCTTTTACCGAATTAGGGGTGGCAATGCTTAGTAGTGTGTTGAATTCTAAAACAGCCATAGAGATAAACAGAGGAATAATGAGGGCCTTTGTAACTGTACGTCAAATTATGCTCAATCCTCCAATAAACAGTGTGGCAGAGCTTCAAACAGAGATTAGGGAATTGAAAAAGTACATGGATGAAGTGTTGACCGACCAGAACGATATAAACGATGATACACGCATTCAACTTGAACTTATCAACCAAACATTGGCAGAAATGCAGGCGAACAATAATGCAACAAATAAACCCCGTCGACAGATAGGGTTTATATCACATAATGATGAAACGACTAAATAAGTAACAGGAACAACTTAATGTCGTATTTTAAATTTATTACAATAAAGACATTTAAACTTTTGAGGCTCTTTTGAGCGAATTTTGTACTTTCATTCGGTTGTTTAGCCCGCTAAACGCCCTCTTTCAAGTCCAAAATCCATTTCAAAACAGCTCTCAAAAATTACGACATTATTTCATTTCAATTACTTAAATGATATATTTACATCCAAATTGTTGATTTAAATGTCAATTCACATTTTCAGCCCATGAACACCATCGCATTTATAGATACCGAAATAGATCCCAAAACCCGAAAGGTATTGGATATTGGCAGCATCAGAAGCGATGGGAATACATTTCATAAGGCTTCTCTATCTGAATTTATTCAGTTTTTGAATGGAACTGAATATATCTGTGGTCATAATATTCTGAACCACGATTTAAAATACATTGGTCAACAGCTGCGTCAGCCAGAACTGCAATTGAAAGGTGCTATAGATACTTTGCACTTGTCTCCGTTGTTATTTCCTACAAAACCTTACCACGCTTTATTAAAAGACGATAAACTTCAAACAGAGGAGATGAATAATCCTCTGAATGATGCTATAAAAGCCCGTGATTTGTTTTACGATGAGGTTTCAGCGTTTCAGCGTTTAGATGAAAGGTTGAAACAAATTCTTTATCTTTTGCTTTGGGATAAAAGAGAGTTTCGTTCGTTCTTTCGTTTTATAGCTTATAAATGCGACAATCAGCGGTTAGAAACATTGATTCGCAAGTGTTTTGAAAATGAAATCTGCGAAAATGCTAATTTGACAGCAATGATAGAGCAACGACCTGTTGAACTGGCTTATTGCTTATCGCTGATACACTCATTTATCCATTTTAAAAAGCTGCATTCAATAACTCCACCCTGGGTGCTAAAAAACTATCCGGAAGTAGAACGATTAATGATGCAACTCCGAAATAGACCTTGTATAAGAGGTTGTGTATATTGTAATACTTCGCTTGACATACACAGAGGTCTGAAACGTTTCTTTGGTTTTGATAGTTATCGTACTTATGGCGGAGAGCCTTTGCAGGAAAAGGCTGTGAAAGCTGCTGTCGATAATAAATCGTTACTCGCAATATTCCCAACCGGAGGTGGAAAATCGATTACTTTTCAGGTACCTGCTTTAATGAGTGGCGACAGTACCAATGGGCTAACCATTGTTATTTCACCTCTGCAATCGTTGATGAAAGATCAGGTAGATAATCTGGAAAAAAACGGTATTACCGAAGCGGTAACTATCAATGGATTACTCGATCCGATAGAAAGAGCAAAATCATTTGAGCGTGTGGAGGATGGTTCTGCCTCAATCCTGTATTTATCACCTGAATCATTGCGTTCGAAGTCGATAGAAAGGCTGATTTTGGGCAGAAAAATTGTACGTTTTGTCATAGACGAAGCACACTGTTTCTCGGCATGGGGGCAGGATTTCAGAGTAGATTATCT
>JAYFRI010000273.1:0-6111 GCA_034926015.1 Paludibacter sp.
AGATCCATCTGGTTGTGTAACAGTTATTGGATTTTTTATTGCTCTAATGGCATAGGTGTTCTGAAAAATATTCAGAAAAACAGCAGTAAAAAGTACTAAAAATAATAGTTTTTTGTTCATATTCAACTTGTTTTGTATTAAAAGGATGGCAAATGTAATAAATATTTGGATATTTAATCTTTAAAAATAAAATAAATTCATTGTATTGGGGGCATATACCGATGATTTATGAACGAAATATGACAAATTTTCTGTTTTTTTGGTAACAGGCGAATAAACATAAATCTATTGATTATCTGCATTAAATAATTATTTCTGATCAACTGAAATGAAATTATGTCACACGCAATCAGGTTTTTATAGTCAAAATGACAGCAGTTTGGCATTGGTATTGAGTTTGCTAAAGGGAGAATATATGATTTTAAAAATTAATGTATAACTAAAATTTATAGGAGGACAAAGCTATGTTATTTGTAAAAAACCCAAATCAACTGCCATCATTGTTTGATCGTTTTTTTGACGGCGAGATGTTCGACTGGTCCAATCGTAACTTTTCGAACACAAATACAACATTACCATCGGTAAATATAAAAGAAAATCCGGATGCGTTTACTGTAGAGGTAGCAGCTCCGGGATTTGATAAAAACGATTTCAAACTGGAGTTAAACCATAACACACTTACTGTTTCGTCGGAAAAAAAAGTTGAAAGCGAAACAAAAGAAAATGAGGTTTTTACTAAACGTGAGTTCAGCTATCAGTCGTTCAGCCGTTCGTTTACATTGCCAATGATTGCCGATGGAGAACGTATTTCGGCAAATTACGAAAATGGAATTTTGCTTGTTTCCATCCCCAAAAAGGAAGAAGCCAAGCCAAAACCTTCAAGAATGATTGAAATCAGCTAATCAGAAATGAATAGTTATGATCAATTTGATTTAAATTTGAGTCGGAGTTCAATTCAATTGTGCTCCGACTTTTTAATATTGCCAGACAAATGCTGTTTGGGCAGATAAATGTATTTATTTACTTAAAAAAAGAATTTATGGAAACATTTCAGCAAATTATAAACGGAGAGAAGCCTGTTTTGGTCGATTTTTATGCCACCTGGTGCGCACCTTGTAAGGCCATGAGTCCGATTGTTGAATCGATAGGAAAGGAGCTTCAGGGCAAAGCAAGGGTATTGAAAATTGACGTTGATAAAAATCAGACTTTGGCAGCACAATATCAAATACAGGCTGTGCCCACATTTATGATTTTTAAAAAAGGACAAATAGTGTGGCGAAAAGCCGGAGGAGCCGACAAAAGTACCATTTTACAGCAAATACAGGGCTTTGTTGAATGAATAAGCCATTTTTGAATAAGGTGATTTAAATTGGATAAAACTTCGAAATTGATCATTTTTATAAACTGTATTCATTCATATATTGGATCTTTTTTTATTTATTTATCGAAAAACAATAAATATATTTTGTTATTCAAAAATAATTGTTTTTCTTTGTCATCAATTTCAGTATTTAATCAATAAAACAATAAAAAAATATGAAGCAGTTTTTAAAATTCACGCTTGCTACCATCGTTGGTGTAATTGTAACTTCTTTATTGGGACTTCTGATATTTTTCGGAATTTTAGGAGCGATTGCAGGATCAGCCGAAAAAGTAACGGAATTGAAGTCCAACTCCATCTATCAGCTCGATCTTAATGGTTCGTTGGTTGATCGTTCGGAAGATGATCCGTTTTCAGCCGCTTTGGCCGAAGCCTTTGGACAGCCCGAACAAAAAATCATTGGACTTGATGATGTGTTGGCAAACATTGAAAAAGCCAAAAACAATGACAATGTAAAGGGTATTTACCTCAAAGGTGGAACGCTTTATGGTGGTTTTGCTTCGATAAAAGAAATACGTGACGCATTGATTGATTTTAAGAAAACAGGTAAATTTATTGTTGCCTATGCCGATAATTACATACAAAGTAATTATTATCTGGTGACTGTAGCCGATAAAATTTTGATCAATCCTCAGGGAATGCTCGAACTAAAAGGGCTTGCTGCCGATTTGGTTTTTTATAAAAATACACTCGATAAAATTGGGGTTGAGATGCAGGTGGTGAAAGTAGGAACTTTTAAATCGGCAGTTGAACCATACATTACAACCAAAATGAGTGACGCCAACCGGGAACAGGTAACTGTTTACATGACTTCGATTTGGAAAACAATGTTGAATCAGATTTCGGAATCGCGCAAGATCTCTGTTGATACTTTGAATGCTTATGCCGACCAAATGATGATGTTTCAGCCCACCGAAAAATCAAAACAATACTCACTTGTTGATTCGCTTGTTTTTGCTGACGAGGTAGATAGCATTCTTACTTCTTATGTTTCTGATTATAAATTGGTAAAACACACAGCAATGAACAATTTACCAACCAATAAGAAGTTTGAAAAAAGTAAAGTTGCCGTTATTTATGCAGTAGGAGCCATTGATGGGGGTAGTAACGAAGGAATTATTTCAGATAAATTGGTGGAAACAATTAACGATGTTGCCAAAGATGATGCTGTAAAATCAGTTGTTTTCAGGGTAAGTTCGCCGGGTGGAAGCGCTTATGGTTCGGAACAGATCTGGCGTGCGCTCAGTAAGTTGAAAGCTAAAAAACCACTTATCGTATCGATGGGCGATTATGCAGCTTCGGGAGGATATTACATTTCGTGTATGGCCGATGTTATTTTAGCACAACCCAATACGATTACAGGATCTATCGGTATTTTCGGATTGATTCCCAATATAGCCGGGTTGAATAATAAAATCGGATTGACCTACGATGGCGTGAAAACAAATAAATTGAGCGATGCTATTTCAATCAACCGTCCATTCCGTCCCGAAGAACGTGATTTGATGCAGAATTACGTGAACCGTGGCTATGAATTGTTTGTAAAACGATGTGCCGACGGACGAAAAATGAGTATTGATCAAATAAAAGCCATTGCCGAAGGTCGTGTATGGACTGGTGAAGATGCGCTGAAAATAGGATTGGTTGATAAAATTGGTGGCATTGACGAAGCCATTCAAATTGCTGTCGACAAAGCCAAGCTTACAGCCTATAACGTAAAGGAATATCCTGTTAAAGAAGATTTTGCAACAAAGTTGATGAAAAGTTTCGGCGAAGATATGGAAACACGTTTTATTAAGGCGCAGTTAGGAGAGCAGTATAAACTTTTCCGTGAAATCAAAAATATCGAAAAAATTAACGGTATCCAGGCACGTTTGCCTTATGAATTAATCATTAAATAAAAATCATAATTTACATTTTTTATTGATTTCGATGAAAAGCGATTCTGCGGGAGCAGGGTCGCTTTTGTTTTAGTGTACCAATGCATTTATTTTCAGGTGTAAATGAACCTGTGTTTTTTGACATTGAACAACTGCCGCTGTAAGTCGCAAACAGTCATAGATCCCGAATTTCATTTTACCGATCTTTGTAACTTTGAACACAATTGTATATCTTTGCAGTCGCTTTTTGCGGACAAACTGCAAAAACGTGTGCTTGAATACCACGTAAAAAACAAGAGTAAATGAAAAAACAAGTGTCAGTCACCTTTATGGTGCTGGGGATGCTGTTCACGGTATGCCTCATCGTTTCTAACATTGTAGAGCAAAAATTAATTCAATTTGGCCCCGTCGAAGCTACGGCAGGTTTGCTCATTTTCCCAATTTCTTATATTATTAACGACCTGATTGCCGAAGTATGGGGCTATCGGAAAGTGCGCCTTATTATCTGGAACGGATTTCTGATGAATTTTCTGGCCATAGTGATATTCAGGCTGAGCATCATTGTTCCGGGGTCGGAAAATTTCTCGCATCAGGATGCATTTGCCCTGGTACTTGGCAATACCGAACGTATTGTAGCCGCCAGCTTTGTTGCATTTTTGTTCGGTTCGTTTCTCAATGCTTTTGTAATGAGCAGAATGAAGATTCTGCAGCGGGGACGTGGATTTTCTGTGCGAGCTGTTGTTTCCACTTTGGTGGGCGAGGGTGCCGATTCCATTGTTTTTTTTACGCTTGCATTTTCGGGAGTTATCTCTACCGGAGATCTGATAGCACTGATTCTTACCCAGACGGCAATGAAAACAGGTTATGAGATATTGGCGTTGCCAATCACTAACGTACTTGTAAAGTGGGTGAAGAAAAAGGAAGAGGTGGATGTCTTCGATCGGGGAATATCCTATAATCCATTAAAAATTAAAGATTTGTAAATATCTACAATTTATTCAACGCACATTCATCAACCAGCCGGAAAAAGCTTTTTCCGGCTGGTTTTTTTGTTCCTAAAAAGGAGTTGTTATTTGACAAATTCCAAACGAATTTTTATGTTTGCTGGTAGTAGGTCTTTTCAGTTAAGATAGAATTTCATAGGTCAAAACCTGAATTAAGTTTATTTTAAGTCTATTTACACACATTTAGGTAGAAAAAGTATTATATATGGATAAAAAAATATGTGTTTTCTTGTTTGCTATGCTCTAATTTTGCAAAGTCGAAGTGTGTCATTTCGAAAAAAATAACCATTAAATTATAAAATCTAATTCCATGAAGAGAAAAATTCTTTTTCTATCAGTATTACTCCTGTTTGGAGTATACTTAGTTTCTGCACAGCAGAACCCTTCTGTTTCGGGAGTTGTAACTGATGCAGCCGACGGTAGTCCGATGGTTGGTGTATCAGTTCAGGTAAAAGGAACATCGAGCGGTACAGTTACCGACATTGATGGGAGATACTCCTTAAGCGTGCCTCAGGGTTCCACTCTTGTTTTTTCGTACATTGGTATGGAAAAGCAGGAAATTCCTGTAAAAACAAGAGTTGTAAATGTAAAAATGAAGTCCGATGCCCAAATGCTGGACGAGGTAGTAGCCGTAGGTTATGGAACCATGCGCAAAAGTGATCTTTCAGGAGCTTCGGTGACTGTTGGTGAAGACAAGCTCAAGGGTTCTATTATTACAAATATGGATCAGGCGCTGCAAGGTCGTGTTGCCGGTGTGACAGCTGTTCAAACTTCTGGTCAGCCAGGTTCTGCAGTTTCGATTCGTGTACGTGGTCAGAGCACTATCAATGCCGAAGCCGAACCACTTTATGTGATCGACGGAGTGCCGGTGGGTGGCGGAAGCAATTCCGGTTCATCTTTCGGTTTGGGCGATGCGCTCGGAAATGGTTCCAATTCTGCTATTTCAGTGTTGTCTACAATCAACCCTTCCGACATTCTTTCTATGGAAATTCTCAAAGATGCATCTGCAACCGCCATTTATGGTTCCAGAGCGTCCAATGGTGTAATTCTTATCACCACTAAACGCGGTAAAGCAGGTGAAGCAAAATTTACTTACGAAGGAATGTATGGCTATCAGCGTCAGGCTAAACGTCTCGATGTTTTAAACCTGCGCGATTTTGCCGAATACAGTAATTCGATGGCAAGTGAAACTGCAGGTCGTGATGTTCGTGAAGAATTCCGCGATCCTTCGTTGCTTGGTAATGGAACCAACTGGCAGGATGCAGTTTTCCAGATTGCTCCCATGCAAAGCCACACTGTAAGCGCTTCGGGTGGAAACGATATTGTAAAATATTATGTTTCGGGCTCATATCTTGGTCAGGACGGAACGGTTATCGGAACTACTTTCGACCGTGTTTCTTTCCGTACCAACATGGATGCGCAGTTGAAAAAATGGTTGAAGCTGGGTGTAAACATTAATTATTCGAACACCAACGAACGCTTAGGACTTGTAGACAGCGACGAAGGTATTTTGAATATCGCTTTACTATCGACTCCGGATGTACCTATTTATGATATGGATGGAAATTACACAAGTATCAGCCGCGAAGGAGTTGCTTCACGTATCAATCCTATCGCAAAGGCTTTGGACGAAGACAACCTTTTGAATCGTACGATGCTGAACGGTAATTTCTATGCCGACATTACATTGGCAAAAGGATTAACCCTGCATTCGGATGTAGCTGTTTCTATCAATGGCTCGGATGCCGAACGTTTCCGTCCGACTGCAACTTACGGAACCTGGTCTCGTACTATCAACAGCAGCGCCCGTCAGCACAATCAGGGAATGTTCTGGCAGTTGAAAAAC
>JAYFRI010000193.1:0-21099 GCA_034926015.1 Paludibacter sp.
CAGGGTTGCTCACCCATGGTTTGCCATTCAATGTCCAGTTCAGCTCCCTTTACCGGATCCTTCACCAGATTGTTCAGATGTGTGGTGTGTTTGAGTATATCACCATAAATAAATTGTCCTTTCACCGAATAATTCTTTAAAGTCTGCCCCTGACCGACCAACGAGATAAAACAGAAAAGAGATATTAAAATTTTATTTTTCATAAACCCAAAAAGTATTCATCCGACAATTTTTAGTTACCTTTGACAACACAAAGATAATATATTTCTTTTTAACGATAACTTTTATTATTCACTGCATATAAGTATTCTTCACCTTTATGTTTTCTATTTTCCGAAAAGAGTTTCGATCATTTTTAAGCAATGCCACCGGCTATGTGGTCATCGGCATATTTTTACTTTTGAACGGGCTGTTTCTTTGGGCGATCCCCGGCGAGTTCAATATTCTGGACAGTGGCTATGCTCACCTTGATGGACTTTTCTATCTCTCACCCTGGTTGTTTTTGTTTCTTTGTCCGGCACTGACCATGCGCCTTTTAGCCGAAGAAAAACAAGCGGGCACCTGGGAATTACTATCGACAAAACCATTAAGTAAATGGGGCATAATACTTGGCAAATACCTGGCAGGATGGATGTTGGTAATCGTGGCTTTGCTGCCTGTACTCCTCTATTATTTTATAGTTTCGTACCTGGCCGAACCTGTAGGAAACATTGACAGTGGCGCCTTTTGGGGTTCGTTCACAGGCCTTATTTTGCTGGCAGCGGTGTATGTTGCTATTGGCATTTTTTCTTCTTCACTTTCAAACAATCAGCTTGTATCCTTTGTTACGGCTGTAGTAATTTCGTTTTTTATGTTGTATGGTTTTGAGTTAATCGGTAGCTTTTTTAATTCTGGCAAACTGATTTACATTCTCGAAAATTGCGGCATACAATCTCATTACAAATCAATTAGTCGCGGAGTGATTGATTCCCGCGATCTTATTTATTTTCTGATTGTCATTTATATTTTTCTGTTTTTTACTGAAAAGAAAATGACAAAAAACTAACAAGTATTATAATAACATATGAAAAATAATTCAAAGAAACCATTGATTCTGATTACAAATGACGATGGTGATACAGCAAACGGCATCGCTGTGCTTACCCGCTTAATGATGCAAATAGGTGAAGTAATTGTAGTAGCTCCCGACGGACCCCGTTCGGCGCAATCCAATGCACTTACAGTCACGCATCCCATTCGCTTTAAGTTACTCGAAACAGCCGAAGGGCTAACACGCTACTCCTGTACAGGCACACCAACCGATTGCGTTAAACTGGCATTGAACGAAATCCTTGACCGCAAACCCGACTTATTGGTTTCGGGCATTAATCATGGATCCAACGCAGCCATCAACGTTATTTATTCCGGAACTATGGGCGCTGTGCTCGAAGGTTGCGAGAATGGCATTTTATCCATTGGTTTTTCCATCGACAACCATTCGTTATCAGCCGATTTTAAACATTTCGAAGAATACATATTACAAATAACCCGCACAGCCCTTGCCAATGGTCTGCCCGAAGGCATTTGTCTGAATGTGAACAGTCCAAAAGCAGAAATCAAAGGGGTACGCGTTTGTCGGCAGTGCGTGGGACACTGGACCAAAGAATTTGCCAAACGAACCGATCCGCAAGGACGTTCTTATTTTTGGCTTACAGGCCATTTCGAGAATCACGAACCTGAAGCTCAGGATACCGACGAATGGGCATTGGCCAATGGCTATGTTTCGGTGGTTCCTACAAAAATAGACCTTACAGCATACGAGGCGATGAACATTGTAAATAAATGGGATTTGTAAATCCTGGTCAATAAGTAATCAGAATGAACCTCGAAAAAGCCAACAAGTTTATTTACGGACTTATACCGGGACTACTTCTGCCCTTGCTTTTCATGTGGATCTACCTGAACAGGTTTTACCCACAAGAAATAGGTTTTGTAGAAATAATAAAAGAAATTTTTCCGGGAGTTTTAATGGGTAAGGTATTACTGTTATCGGTAATACCTAACCTATTGCTTGTATACCTGTTTTATACACTCGATAGTTTCAAATTAGCTGTAGGGATGATTACCGGCGCTATGATTTATCTGATTCCGAGCTTTTTTATGTTATAATAGTTATTCCTTTTCTTCGTCGGCATCAACATTAACTGCAATTGCTTTTTGAAGCAACAATGAATTCGGAAAAATATGCAATCCTCCGTCCTTTGTTCTCAAATGCGTATAAAAGGTAAAAATATCCTCTACCGTCGCTTCAATCGGCATATCCTTGTCCAGAATTTTGATTGTATCGCCAATATGAAAGGGAGCAGAGAAAAACAATATAATTCCGGCCGTAATATTGCTCAGGATAGACCATTGTGCAAACAGAGCAACTCCGATTACTGCAAAAACAGAGCTTAGAGCAACAAACAAATTCCGGGTATCCACACCCCACACTACCAACAAAGCCATAAGAGCCGTTGTATTTATCAATATATTAAGAACGCGAATCACGTGAGAGACACGTAAATCAAATCTTGAATGCACCTTAAGGTACCTTTTCACAATTGCCCGAATCGTAAATCTAATGATTACTGCCGAGGCAAAAACAATGGCGCTTCCCAGAATTTGTGGAAAATAAGTCAACATACATCTTTTTTTTGGTTTCCGGCAAAGTTAGGGATTATTTTAGTTAAAGACAAACCGGTTAGCTTAATTGCCAATAAAGTATCAATCAGGGAAGTGGGATTTTATTCCCGCCTTAGCAGGACACTTTCCCATCTTAGCAGGAAACTTTCCCACCTTAACCGGAAACTTTCTTGCCTTAGCAGGAAACTTTCCCACCTTAGCCGGAAACGTTCACACCTTAACCGGAAACTTTCCCGCCTTAGCTGGAAACTTTTTCTCTTGGGGCGGAAACTTTTTTTCTTAGGAGAAAACCATTTTCTCTCAGGGAATTATCTTTTCAGACTTATTTGCAACACCATCACGAGACATTCTATAAAAAAACCGCAGAGAATTGTTTTCTCTACGGTTTAAATGGCTTTATTGAAAAGCCCAAATCATTTATACCAAAGCATCAGCAACAACTTTAGCCAACGATGTGGTTGGGCGACCGATTAATTCCGACAATACTTTGGAATCGTCAAATAATCCACCTTTCGAAGCTCCAGTGTCAGAATTCGCCAACATTTCAGCCAATCCATCAGGCAATCCGAAACTTTTCAAAATACCTGCATATTCAGCTTCGGTTAAGTTGTTATATGGAATTGTTTTTCCACTCTGTTTCGAGATTTCAGCTGCAAGTTCAGTCAAAGTATAAGCCTCGTCACCGGCCAATTCGTAGGTTTTACCTTCATGACCTTCTCCTGCCAATACAACAGCTGCTGCTTCGGCATAATCAACTCTGGCAGCTGAAGCTATTTTACCATCACCTGCATTTCCTATAAATGCTCCTGCACCAACGGCACCTTTAGCTGAGCCGGTATAATTCTCGGTGTACCAGCCATTGCGAAGAATAGTATAAGTAAGTCCCGATTCTTTGATGGCTACTTCTGTAGCTAAATGTTCTGTAGCTAATCCAAGTGGTGAACTATCAGCATGTAAAATACTAGTGTAAAATAATTGTTTTACCCCTGCTTGCTTCGCTGCGTCAATTACAGCCATGTGTTGTGGCAAACGCTGCCCAACTTCATTGCCCGAAATCAGCAACAACTTATCAATACCCTTTAACGAAGCCACTAAATTTTCAGCTTGAGTATAATCAAATGCACGAGCCTCTATACCGAGATCTGCTGCCTTTTCAGGATTACGCACCAATGCAACTATTGTTTCTGCTGAAACCTTCGATTTTAAACTTTCAACCACTAAACGACCCAATTGTCCGGTCGCACCTGTTACTCCAATTTTCATTTTTAGTTTCCTTTCTTTTTAAATTATTTTCAGTATAACGTTTTTTGTATTACTTTTGTTACGCAAAGTAACTAATAATAGTTTACATTCGAAACAAGTTACCTTTTGGTAACCACAAAAAAGTAGTAACCCTCAAGTAACCATTATGGCAAAAACAATAACAGAAACTAAGTGTCCCGTAACTGCAACCCTCAATCTGATAGGCGGTAAGTGGAAAGCAATTATACTTTACTCGCTCACGAACGGAACAAAACGTTTTGGAGAAATTGCAGTACGCATACCTGATATTTCGCGAAAAGTACTCACCGAACAACTTAAAGAACTGGAAGCCGATGGACTAATTCTACGTGAACACTACAAAGAAATACCTCCACGCGTAGATTATTCGCTCACCGAATTGGGCAGAAGCCTTTCGTCGGTTATCAAAGAACTGGAGATCTGGGGAACTGAGAATGTGTTGGGGAAGATAAATTGAGAGAATATTTTATAACAACATTCTCAATTATTCATTATAATATCTTCACCCGTAGTGCATTTGTAAATTAACGTGAGTTTTATATAGGAAAGTTGCTAAAAAAGTTAGCATAAGACAAGAAAAAATTATATTTATAGTACTTAAATACAGATAGATAATGACAATTCTGTCTTAAACTAACAGTCAAAGAAGTTATTGGAATTTATTATTTAAATAATGAACTCTCTAAAGAATTTGATAAAATTTTTCTAAAACACCTTTTAAAAGAAGATGACGGTAAACGAACTAGAAACAAACCTAACAGACTATCTAATAGCGAAGTTATGACTATTCTAATTACATTTCACCTAGGTTGTTATCGCAATTTGAGGCATTTTACCTTTTCTATGTTTGTAAACATATAACTAATGAGTCTCCGTGCTTGGTTTCATATAATCGGTTTGTTGAATTACAGCAAAAAGTTATATTTCCATTGGTTTGATTCTTGAAAATGTGTCGCATGGGTGAATGTACATAGTTTTGTAGATTCAATCGCTTTTAAAAGTTTGCCATATTAAACGAGAACACCAAAAAAAGTTTTTAACAAAGCAACAACCAAAGCCAATGAAACCTTAGGTTGGTTTTTCGTATTCAAGTTGCATATCATCATTAATGATAAAGGAGAAATTCTCAACTTTTTCATTACCCAAGGTAATACAGACAACAGCCTTATTCAAAGAAATTTACACAAAGTATCTTTGGTAAATTATTTGGTGACAGAGACTACATATCACAAAAACTTCAGGAACTCCTTTTTGTTGATAGCATTCAACTGATAACCAAAAAGAGAAACAATATGAAAGGAGGCGAAATTCCATTAAAAGATAAACTGATCCTCAGAAAAAGAGCTGTTATCGAGTCTCTCAATGATGAATTGAAAAATATCTGTCAAATTGAACATACTAGACATCGTTCATTCACTATTTTTTTTTACAAACTCAATTGCAAGTTTACTTGCTTACAGCTTTTTACCTAAGAAATCATCAATTAATGTTGATTTTATTGATCAAAATCAACTTGCACTATTCTAATTTTATATTAAACTCGGATTATAAAAAAATAATTGAGCTAAACAAGCTAACCAAATGAAATATTCACTATTTTTGGGAAATAATTGAAGTTTTTATGCGTACATGCTTGATTTGCAAAAAATAACTTGTTTCAAGAAGCGCTAAACGTAATTGTCAACAAAGCACCCACAACTAAATCCTAATGTAACTGTGACGGGATAAGCCTCACGAAGTGTAATCAGCATTTTTTGTAACAAATAAACGAGAAAAAAAATGAAAATAGTTCCGATACCAGAAAACGAAGTACAACGGCTAAAAGCTCTTAAAGATTACAATATATTAGACACTTTTAACGAAGAAGAATTTGACCGTTTAGCCCAATTAGCGGCTTTGATTTGCGGAGTGCCGATTGCTTTAGTGAGCTTAATTGACGAAAGCAGACAATGGTTTAAAGCCAATGTAGGAATTCAAGAAGCTAAAGAAACTCCAAGAGACATTTCATTTTGTCAATTTACAATAATGGGTAGTGAGACCTTCGAAATTATGGATGCCACAAAAGATGAACGTTTTGCTGAAAATCCCTTGGTGACCGGAAGCCCAGAAATTCGTTTTTATGCTGGATTTCCATTAACCGACCCCAATGGGATGAACTTAGGCTCGTTATGTGTTATCGATAGAGTTCCCAAAAAATTAGATGACACACAATTAAAAGCGTTAGAGATATTAGGAAAAGAAGTAGTTTCTCAAATTGTAGCACGCAAGGTATATTCAGAAAGGGTTAAGCTTGAAAAACTGTTTAATTATTCAATGGATTTAATTTGCATTATCGGAAAAGATGGTTATTTTAAAAAAGTGAATCCTCGTTTTGAATATGTTATGGGTTATTCGAAAGTAGAACTGCTCGGCATGTCATTATTAGATATTGTTTATGAAGATGACAAGAGTAAAACTTTATCGGAATTAGAAAAAATATCGACCGAAGAAACGACCTTAAATTTTCAAAATCGACTAATAAAAAAAGAAGGTACAACAGTCATTTTTAATTGGCTAGGAAATAAAGACACCGAAACAGAAGAAATATACGCTATTGGAAGAGATGTTACAGAAAAAGTAAAGATCTTAGAGGAATTAAATGATGCAAAACAAATTGCAGAAAAGTCAGTTAGAGTGAAAGATGAGTTTTTATCAAATATGAGTCATGAAATTCGTACTCCACTTAATGCAATCATTGGATTTAACGACTTGCTAAAACATAGTTTACTCAACCAAGAACAAGAAAAACATGTAGATATTGTTAGGATTGCATCTCAAAACCTAATGGTGATTTTAAATGACATATTAGATGTTTCAAAATTAGAGAGTGGTCAACTAGTACTAGAAAACCAACCTATTTGTATAAAAGAAATTATTGATAATGTCATAAATTTACAATCACAAAAAGCGAAAAATAAAGGGTTGAAATTGCTTTTAAGTATAGATCAAGATATTCCGTTAAATGTTATTGGCGATTCCACTCGTATTTCACAAGTTCTGATTAATTTAATTGACAACGCTATAAAGTTCACAACTGAGGGTTATGTTGAATTAAAAGTAATTGAACTTGCTCGTAAAAACGGTATATCACTACTCCGTTTTAACATAAAAGATACTGGTATAGGCATTGATAAAGAAAAACAGAAAATGATTTTTGATCGATTCTCGCAAGCTGAAAGTTCAACCACACGAATTTTTGGCGGAACTGGCTTAGGGCTCAATATTGCAAAAATGATTGTGGAAATGTATGGTGGAAAAATTGAATTACAAAGTGAGTTAGGAAAAGGAGCTGAATTTTATTTCGAAATAAGTTTACCAATCTCAAACTCCATTGAAGTAAGCTCTACATTAGAAACAAAAACAGTTAATTCAAATGCTAGCCTTGCTGGTAAATCCATTTTAGTTGTCGAAGACAATGAACTCAATAAAATGCTTGCTTCTTCTTATTTGAAAAAAAATGGAGCTATTGTAGATTTAGCTGATAATGGAGCAATAGCTCTTGAAAAAGTAAAACAAAAAAATTATGATATAATTTTAATGGACTTGCAAATGCCTGTAATGGATGGATATACTGCAACAAAAATAATACGACAAGAATTAAAATCTGAATTACCTATAGTTGCATGTTCAGCTCACTCTTCAACTGTTGAGAATGATAATTGTATTAAAATGGGAATGAATGGTTATATATCAAAACCTTATTCTGAAAATACCCTTATAAGTGTTTTATCTTCTTTTTTTATTGAAAAATCAAACACGAAAAAAGAATTAATTAATAGCAAAATAACCATTAATTTTGATCAGGATGATTTTAATAAAATTTTAGGCAATATCGCGATAGAACACGGAAAAGAATTTGTCGAAATGATGTTGGAGGTTTACCTTAGAAGAATTCCTCAAGACATCATCGAAATGGAGCAAGCGCTTAAAAATCAAGATAGAGAGGTAATTAGATCAAAAGCTCACTTACTTGCAGGTTCGCTTTCAAGTTTAAATTTCGAAGTAGGCACTAAACTAGCAAAAAACGTCGAAAACAGTGTTTTTTCTAAAGACTTTGAAACGATAAATCTCAAAACAATATCTTTGATTGATTACTTAAAGAAATCTATAAAAGAAATAAAACAATGAAAAACAGAATTGTATTGGTAGAGGATGATGAAATGCTTTTAAAGTCCTTAACTTTTTTCTTAAAATCAAGTAACTATGAAATTGTTGGCTTTGAGAACGGCTTAGATGCAATAGAATACATCAACTCGAATTATAATGAAATAAGATTGGTTATTACGGATTTGAATCTCCCATTTGTTGGAGGGCAACAAGTAATACATAGTATAAAACAAATTGAAAATTCGAACATTAGTATTATTGTTTTAACTTCATCTGGACTAGAATCAACTGAATTGGAGGTTTTTGAATTAGGAGCAGATGAATTTATTTCAAAACCGTTTAGTCCTGCTGTATTATTAAAACGTATTGAAAAATTAATAAATACCTAACTAATTTGAAAACGATAACACTAATTTTAGCTCTTCTTCTAGGCAACTTATCTACTCAAGTCATTGCCCAAGAATCAAATCCGGACTCTTTATTTTTAGAGGTACAAAAAAGTGCAGAATCTAAAAATTATAATTTGGCAATAAGTAAAATTAACTTGCTTGTATCGAGTTATCCTCAAAATATTGATTATGCCATTTATTTAGCTCGTCTTTATTTTTGGTCTGAGAAATTTGATTTGGCTCAGAACCAATTGCTCAATATTATTGAAAAAACACCGTCGAACGAAGAAGTATTTAGTTTATTGGTGAAAATTGAACTTGCCGCCAAAAAGTCCTCAGACCTATTAATTCACAGCGAGAAAGGAATAACTCTCTTTCCAAATAAAGAGGAGTATTATCGTTTTTATAAAGCACAAGCTCTTGAACAATTGGGCAAAGATAAAGAAGCATTGCTGATTTTAAAAAGTATAAAAAACACATCTGATTTTTATACAGACGCACAATATATTAAAAACCAATTACTTAAAGAACAGAAAAATATCATTTCAGTAGGCTATTTAAACACAAATTTCGGTAATTCAAGTTTTTCGCCATGGCATTTTGGAATGATAGAATACATGAGAAAAACAGAAAAAAATGCCTTTGTTGGCAGGGTAAATTACGGAGCGTTATTTGGCTTAACAGGACTTCAGGGCGAAATTGAAGCCTACCCAAAAACAGGTAAAAAAAGCTACTTGTATTTAAATGCAGGGTTATCAGATGGCAAAAGTGTTTTCCCCATAGTACGATTAGGAACAGAATTCTATAAGAATTTCAACAATTATAGCACATCATTAGGAGCTCGTTATCTTCATTTTAATCAAAGCCAAGTAACAATGTTTACTGGTCATTTAGGAAGAAACTTTAATTCTTTCAATATTTCATATCGACCTTATTTGTTAGCACTTAGCAATAATTGGTTTAGTTCCCATATTTTAAATTTCCGAAAGACATTTGAAGAAAAAGAAGCATTTGTTCAATTAGATCTTCAATATGGAGCGGTACCCTATTATTTTTTCATAAACGAGGAATTTTTACGTACTAGCGCTTTTCGAGTAGGTTTCAATTGTCGATTCAGAGTGAGTGACAACTTCTTTATTCAACCAATTTTTATGTTTGAGCTTGAAGAATATATCCCCACCGAGTTTAGAAACAGATACAATACACAGCTCATTTTAAGTAAACGATTTTAGATGAATAACGAGCTAAAAATACCTTTTGACAATTTTGATCACTTAGCCAAAGTATTAACTTTGTTTGTTATATTGTTTTTTACAATTGCGCTGATTCTTTATGTGATAACATTATTTAAACGCCATCAGAAAATAAAAAATGAAGCATTGAAATCGAGTTATCAGGAAATAGTGGATAAAGCTATATTTGCTTATTTGTTTGGAGGAAAAGATATTGAAATCAAAGACGTAAACATATTTAACTTTAATTTTACAGATAATTTTCTTTTTCAAAAGGTTGCTATAAAAGCCATTGTTTCTTTACATCACTGTTACAGCGGTGAATACCAAAAGAAATTAGAATCTTTTTATGTAGAATCAAAATTAGTAAATTACTCACTTCGCAAGTTGGATTCTAAAAGTTGGTACAAAAAAGCCGAAGGAATAAGAGATCTTTCTACGCTTAAATATCAACCAGCACTAGATAAAATTAAACTTTGTCTTTTGCACAATCACGAGCTAGTTCAATCCGAAGCATTAATAGCTTTAGTGAAAATGAACGGAATAACTGAATTGATTCAACAAAAAAATTCTAAACTATATTTAAACGACTGGATACAAAGTAATTTAATCTTCACTATTAAAAACAATCGCATCAATGATACTGGCGAATTAAATCAATTGCTTACGAGTGAAAATGCATCTTTCCAATTACTGGGAGTACGTTTAATGTATCATTATCACGATTCTACTTATTTAAAAAATTTAGAAGCACTTGAATTTCAAACAGATGACATCAAGTTAAGATCTGAAATTTCTGAAACTATAAAACACATAAATAGCTTTTACAATAAACTTATATGACAGGAATTGATTGGTTAGATTCGGAGATAATAATATTTAATTACTTCATCTTGTTTTTTGCAGTTACAGTAATGTCATCTTATTTAATTTTGGCAATAATTTCTGCTGTCTCGTTAAAAAATTATTTAACAAAAAATCGCTTTATAAATTACAATGCTTTGCTTTCGTTAGCAAGCTCTCCAAAAGTTTCGTTAATTGCTCCGGCATACAATGAGGGATTGACAATCACAGAAAACGTAAACTCTTTATTGGCAATCAATTACAACAACTTCGATGTAATAGTTGTTAACGATGGAAGCAAAGATGATTCAATTCCAATATTGATAAAAGCCTTTGATTTGGAATTATCAGACAAGCAATACAATCCTGTCATTCCAACAAAAGAAGTGAAAGCAATTTATAGGTCAAAAAATCCAAGTCTAACTAAATTGATTGTTGTAGATAAATATAATGGAGGAAAAGCGGATGCTTTAAATACAGGCATCAATATCTCTGAAAATCCATACATTGTTTGCATCGATGTAGATTGTATAATGGATAAAGACGTTCTGTTGAAGTTGATGAAGCCATTTATGGAACAATCAGATAACCATGTAATTGCTACTGGTGGAGTTATTCGCATTGCTAATTCTTGCGTTATTAAGTCTGGAAAATTGATTGAAGTAAATGCTCCAGATAATTTTTTAGCTCGCATACAGGTTTTAGAGTATTTACGCGCTTTTATTCTTGGAAGAATGGCTTGGGCAAAAATGGATGGATTATTAATAATTAGTGGTGCATTTGGAATGTTTGACAGAGACATTGTTTTAAAAGCTGGTGGTTATAATCCCAAAACAGTGGGTGAAGATATGGAATTAGTGGTACGTATGAGGCGCTACATGATTGAAAACAAGCAAAAATATGCAGTGCAATATATTCCAGACCCGCTTTGTTGGACTGAGGCTCCAGAATCCTTCAAAATACTTAGAAAACAGAGAAGTCGTTGGACACGGGGAACACTTGAGACACTTTGGATTCATCGTAAAATGCTTTTAAATCCTAAATATAAAATATTAGGTTTGTTGAGTTTTCCCTATTGGATGCTTTATGAGTATCTAGCTCCCATAATAGAATTTGTGGCACTTATATTCACCTTACTATTTATTTATATTGGCATTATCAATTTTAGCTATTTTTTAATATTGTTTCTTTTGGTTTATTCATTTGCCATTATGTTTTCAATGATTGCTTTATATTCCGAAGAAGTTACATACCGCAAATACAAGACTTTAAAGGATTTAAGAAAACTAGGTTTCATCTCATTGCTAGAACCTCTCATTTTTCATCCATTCACTGTATATGCAGCCATTAGAGGTAATTGGGAAAAAATAAGGGGAAGTCATGGCTGGGGTGAAATGACTCGAACTGGTTTTAAAAAAGAAAAAAACATGACTGGAAATAAATAAAAATTATTGTTTATTCACTTAGAACAAATAGTTGCTATAAATTAGCACTCTGAGCATTAAAAATTTGCAAAACCTATTATAATTGTTCGTTTAGTACATGACAAAAAATTTATTCGATTTATGTAATACACTGTATTTGAAATGTACATTAATGTCGCAACTTTTCACTTACAGACTGACCTCATCCGGTGAGTCGAAAAACAAGTGTATTTAGTGCAAGAAACAGTCCTGTTTGAGTACCGACGTATTTCGTCAGTACGATCCACGATAGCTATCGGGACGATAAGGGGCGGGAACTTTTTCTTTAAAGGGAGAATCGTTTTTTGTCTGGGGAGATTATTTCTATCCTAAGGAAAATTCGCGGGTATATTCAATAAACTGTGTGGGGAAGCGAAAACGCGCTGGCAAAAAGGAATTGAAAAAACATATTGTACATGACTGCAAAAAGTCTTACTCACGAGTTTGACAAATCATAAGCATGACTTTGGTAACTCTTGCTCATGATTTTAAAAATCATAAGCATGAGTTTAAAATGCATTAAAAACGGCCTCACAGGAGTTGTGAGGCCATATATGTATTCAATTTTATCGGAATTTATTTGTAAAGCTCCGGCGTAATGATAATTGACATAAGATAATCGCCGTTTTTGTCATTATAAATGTAGTTCATCGTCACGTTATTCTGGCGCTGATACTCCATTTGAGGATTTGTTTTAATTAGCTGAATGATATTTTGCTCCAGATTGCTTTTTATCTTAACAGTATCAATCTCTGTTTTTTCGTAGTTTATCAAAGTGTAATTGTATTGAAAAACTGTTTTCGATGGTAATGTAACTTTATCGAGGCGGGTTTCTGCATCCACCATCATTGGACAACTTTTGTTCATCTCGTTTGCAATTAATTGCAACGGATTTTTTGCAGTATTGATAACATTTTCAATGGTTGCGAATACTTTGTTTTCCACTAACTTCTGATAGGTGAAATATCCCAAAACAGAGAGTGTAATAACAATCAATGAAATAATCACCAGCAGGGAAACATTCTTCCGCTTTTTTTTCGGTTTCACTGTTGTCTGAACTTCCGGAACAACTTCCTTTATAATTTTCGGAAGTTCAAAACCGCATTCAATACAATATTTTGCTTTTGAACTATTCTCTGTTTTGCAGTGGGTGCATATTACCTTATCCATATACTGTTAAATCGATGATTTGTGAAAATATGTTTACTGATGCAAATGTACGTTTTTTTATTGAGATAAAATGTTTGAATTGCAAATAAAAAAACAGCTTCACATTTTGCGAAGCTGTTCTCTTATTCCCCTCTATGAGTTAGGAATCTTTTATTTATTATTCTCCACCCAAACTCTTGCATTTACAAATGCTTCAATCCATGGAGTTACCTGATCGTTATTTTTACGATCGGCAGGATAATGTGCACATTGCCAAGGGAAAATAGCACGTTCAGGATGAGGCATCATGGCTAAATGGCGACCATCAGCCGAACAAATACCGGCAGTATTGTAATCCGAACCATTTGGATTTGCCGGATAATCAGCATGCGTATATTTTGCAATGATATTGTATTCGTTCTCGGCTTTTGGCAGGCTAAATTTCCCTTCGCCATGAGCCACCCAAACACCTAATTTGCTTCCACTGAGCGAACCAAGCATTACCGAATTGTTTTCAGGAATAGTCAATCCCACAAAACCTGATTCAAATTTATGAGAATCATTATGTAGCATTTTCACACTACCAAACATTCCAGAAGTAGAAGTTGCTTCAACTCCCCCTTTAGGGGGTTGGGGGGCAGATCCAAACAGCTCCACCATCAACTGGCAACCGTTACAAATACCTAAACTCAAGGTGTCGGTACGTTTGTAGAAATTATCCAGCGCCAGTTTTGCTTTTTCGTTGAAAAGGAAGCCACCGGCCCATCCTTTAGCCGAACCCAAAACATCGGAGTTGGAGAATCCACCACAGAATACCACCATGTTTACATCTTCCAAAGTTTCGCGTCCTGTTGCAAGGTCGGTCATGTGAACGTCTTTTACATCAAAACCTGCAAGATAGAGTGCGTAAGCCATTTCGCGTTCACCGTTTGTTCCTTTTTCGCGGATAATGGCTGCTTTTACGCCACTTGGTTTGCGATCGGGCGAAATGCCGAACTGCGACAATTTGCCTTTAAACGAAGTGTTGAAAGCAAATTCGAGTGGTTGGTTTTTATAGTTATTATAACGCGATTGTGCACATACTTCGCCACTTTGTTTGCGGTCGAGTAAGTATGATGGTTTAAACCAAAGATCGCGCAAATCATTAATCGAGAATGAATATGCTTCTTTTTTGCGGTTGATTTCCAAACGGCGTTCGGCAATTGGAGTAGCTATACGAGCAAAACCAATACCATTGTCGTTCAGAATTTTTTCAACTGCTTTGCGGTCTTTTACCTGAATAAGCACACCCGGATTCTCGGCAAAAAGCATGGTTACGAGTGAGTTTTCGGCAATATAATCCAGATTTACGTTTAATCCGCCTTTGGTATTTGCAAAACACATTTCGAGCAATGCGGTAATCATACCACCTTCCGAAATATCGTGTCCGGCCAGAATCAGATTTTGAACAATCATTTCCTGAATGCTGTCGAATGCCGCTTTGAAATATTCTGCATCTTTTACAGTTGGCACCTCATCGCCAATTTTATTCAGCGTTTGTGCCAATACCGAACCACCTAATTTATGTTTATCAAACGAGAAATCAATATAATAAATAGTTGATTTTTCATCATTTACCAACACAGGTGAAACAACTTTTTTCACGTCAGATACTTCAGCACCTGCCGAAATAATCACAGTTCCGGGCGAGAATACTTTATCATCGCCGTATTTCTGAGTCATCGAAAGCGAATCTTTTCCGGTTGGGATATTGATACCCAACGAACAGGCAAAGTCCGAACAAGCTTCTACCGCTTTGTACAAACGGGCATCTTCACCCGGGTTTTTACAGGGCCACATCCAGTTGGCGCTGAGTGAAACGCTATCCAAACCATCAGTCAATGGCGCCCACACAATATTGGTTAAAGCTTCGGCAATAGCCATCACCGATCCAGCTTCAGAATCAGCCATAGCTACCAAAGGTGCATGTCCGATAGAAGTAGCAATACCATTTGTACCGCGGAAATCAAGTGCCACTACACCAAGGTCGTTCAGCGGCAACTGAATTTCACCTGCACATTGCTGACGGGCAATTTTACCGGTTACCGAGCGGTCAACTTTGTTCGTTAACCAGTCTTTACAAGCCACAGATTCCACTTGTAAAACATTTTCGATATAGCTTTGCAGCTTTTCTTCCGAAATTTCTGGAGCTGCATAACTTTCAGATATAGTATTATCAGTGATTATCGTACGTGGTGATTTACCAAAGAAATCTTCTAAAGCTAAATCAATAGGAAAGCTGCCTTGCGGCATCACAAAAGTCAATCTCATATCACCGGTGGTTTCACCTACCACATAAAACGGAGCACGTTCACGTTCGGCAATGGCGCGCACTTTCTCCACTTCTTTTTCAGAAATAACAAAACCCATGCGCTCCTGACTTTCGTTGCCCACAATTTCTTTGGCACTCAAGGTTGGGTCGCCAACAGGTAAAGCCGACATGTCAATTTTTCCACCGGTAGTTTCCACCAATTCCGATAAGCAGTTTAAGTGTCCACCTGCGCCATGGTCGTGAATAGATACAATCGGATTAGTTTCAGCTTCGGCCAAGGTACGAATTACGTTCGAAACACGTTTCTGCATCTCAGGGTTAGCACGCTGAACTGCATTAAGCTCAATTGAGTTGTCGTATTCGCCTGTTTGAACCGACGATACAGCAGCGCCACCCATACCAATGCGGTAGTTGTCGCCACCCATTACCACAACTTTTTCACCAGCGGCAACTTCGCCTTTCAAAGCGTCGCGCATGGTTCCGAAACCTACACCTCCGGCAAGCATGATTACTTTGTCGTAACCAAATTTCTTGTCGTTTTCCTGATGTTCGAAAGTCAGCAACGAACCACAAATCAATGGTTGTCCGAATTTGTTACCAAAATCAGAAGCTCCGTTCGACGCTTTGATCAGAATTTGCTCAGGCGTTTGGTACAACCATTTGCGCGGAGCGATATTGTTTTCCCAGCTACGACCTTTATCGTTACGGGCGTAAGAAGTCATATAAACAGCTGTTCCTGCAATAGGCAAACTGGCTTTTCCTCCACCGAGGCGGTCACGAATTTCGCCACCGGTTCCGGTAGCTGCACCGTTGAAAGGTTCAACAGTCGTAGGGAAGTTATGTGTTTCTGCTTTCAGCGAAATTACCGAATCAATCTCCTTGGTTTGGAAAAAGTCGGGTTTATCGCCACTGGCAGGAGCAAATTGTTCAATTTTTGGTCCGGCATTGAAAGCCACATTGTCCTTGTATGCCGAAACGAGTTTGTTCGGATTTTCTTCGGATGTTTTGCGAATGAGTTTAAACAGCGTCAGTTCTTTTTCTTCACCATCAATCACATATTGGCCGTTGAAAATTTTGTGACGGCAATGCTCCGAATTTACCTGCGAAAATCCAAACACTTCGCTATCGGTTAGTTTACGACCCACTTTTTTACTTACATTGTTCAGGTATTCAATCTCATCTTCACTAAGCGCCAAACCTTCCTGAGCGTTATAAGCAGCTATATCATCGATATATAAAATCGGTTCCGGCTGTTTGTTAATCGTAAAAATATCCTGATTCAGACCCGAATAAATGCGCTCAAGCATTGGGTCGTATTCCAAACCACCCTGAACGGATGGTGTATGAGGCATTAAACGGAACTCCTCTATACGAAGAATGCCGCTGATCCCCATATTCTGAGTGATTTCAACGGCATTTGTACTCCAGGGAGTGATCATTTCGCGGCGCGGGCCGACGTAATTACCTTCGACAGTCGAAAGGGGCGTCAGTTTTGCTTCGCTGAATAGCCATTCTAATTTACTTACATCTTCGGTCGACAAATTGTTTTTGCTTTGAACCACAAAAACATGTTGGGCAGGAGTCTGGAAAAATTGAATCATTGTAATTTTTATGATTATTTGGAAGTATAAAAAATAGATTTTCCGTTACAACTCATAGACTTAACTACAAATTGAAATCTTTTTAATTGAAATACAAAGATAAAGAAATTTTATGGGGTTGGAAAATACTTTTTTCGTCATCGGTTTAGGTTTTCAACAGAAAAGTATACAAACCGGAATGCTTTACTGTAATTATTAACAAAAAAAATAGATGTTCGATGATTCAAAAACATCTTTAGCAAATTCAATGCAAAGCATCCTGGCTTTAATAGCATTGCCAAAAAAGAAAAGGAGTTAACCATATGGCTTACAATTAAAACAAAGATGCTATAAAAAAACATTTGATCATTCTTAGGTTTTAATTATTCTCTTTTACAATCTTATTTACACATAAGCAGCAATAAATGGATGAAGAATTTTCAGGGAGCAAGTATATTAAATGGATAGAAGGGGATATTTCTTAAAATTGTAAATACTATAACAAGGTATAAAACAACTATGGAGATATATCTATTCGTTTTTAGGAAGTTAACTGGTCTGAGTTTCTCAAGCTTTAGAAAGTAAAACAGAATATCAAAAATTGTAGCAGTTATCAAAAGACCGACTAACAAATTTGTAGAAAAGGCCTCCAATATATTAAAATTCAAAAAAGCATGCAATGACCTTTGACTTCCACAGCCCGGACAATACAAACCTGTGATCAAATGTACGGGGCATTTAGGAAAAAAATACTGATTGGGATTGAAGTACTTGTAAATAACTACAAGTAAAACAATCCCAATTACAAATATCGTTTTCCTGAGGGTTGAGATTTTTATTTTCAAAATCCAGCAAATATCCCTGCCATACCAAGGGCAAATACTAAAATAAGATATCCGGCTATAAAAACGAATCCTGAAACTGCAGAAACTATGGCCCAGGTCTTAGCCGATTTCGCCTTAGCAGCAGCTTCTTCGTATTGACCATTGAAATATAAATTGTCAACTTTAGTTGAATAAACAATGCTCACTATACCAAAAGGAAGGCAGCAAAGAACTGTTGAAAGAATTGCCCAAACAAGATAATTGTCCGGCTTAAGCGGTTTGTCTTGATTTTCAGTCATAATATTAGAATAAATTTATAGTTTTTTCCTACTCATAAGGTTTTTCGGATGCCACCTGAAATATTTTTATATAAGTTAATAGCGCTGCAAAAATAGTAAAAAATAGTTTACAATTAACTAAATTCGACTTATTTTCTTTAAATCATTCCTTTTGCCTTTAGTTCGATATATTTGTTGATACTATTGATAGTCAAATCTTCGGGCTGAGTGAGTATTGTCTGTATACCATACTTCTCTAATTCACTAACAATTAATCTTTTTTCAAATGCAAATTTTTCTGCGATTACTTTATCATACACTTCCTGAATATTCTTCGACGACACAGAGATTATTTTATTCAATTCGGTATTATCAAAAAATATTACAATCAGGAAATGATTTTTTGCAATATTTTTAAGAAAAAGCAATTGACGTCGCAATCCATCTATAGTTTCGAAATTTGTATACAATAAAATTACGCTGCGTTGTTTTATCGTCTGTTTAATGTCAACATATAAGCGGCTGAAATCACTTTCGGAGAAGTCCGTTTTAATATTATAAAGTTTCTCCATAAACTTTTCCATTTGCCCGGATCTTCTTTCAGCTGGCAGCAAATTATCAACTTTTTTCGAAAATGTCAACATTCCCGCTTTGTCCTGCTTTTTAAGTATAATATTTGCCAACGCCAGGGTTGAGTTGATAGAATAATCCAACAAACTTAATCCATTAAAACACATTTGCATGGTTCTGCCTGTATCAATTAGCTGATAAACAGGTTGCGACTTCTCATCCTGAAACTGATTGACCATCAATTGGTTTCTTTTCGACGATGCTTTCCAGTTAATTGTTCTGATATCATCTCCCTGAACATATTCTTTTATTTGCTCAAATTCCATTGTGTGCCCTATCCGACGAATGCGTTTGATACCGTATTCGGTCAATCGGCTGGAGAAGGCTAACAAATCATATTTGCGAAGCTGAATAAACGATGGATAAGTGGGAACGATTGCATCATCCGAAAAAACATATCGCCTTGAAGCTAAGCCCAATGAGCTATGCACGTAGATATTTAATTTCGCAAATTGATATTCACCACGTTCAGTTGGTCGCAACAAGTATTTTGTTTCGTGCTTGCTGTTACCGTTTAGTTTTATTGAATGCAAAAAATTGCGTTTTTGAAACTGAAATGGAACTTCGTCAATCACACTTAATATTACTGTGAAAGGATAGAAATTTGAGATATGAATAACAACCGTGTTATCGTCGCCGTTTGAAAACCGTTCAGGTAATTGCCTATCAGCTTCAAGTCCGTTTTTCACTGAAAATAAAATAAAAATATCGGCAAAAGTGATAAGCAAAACGACAATAAGCAAGGCTATGGCTATATAATACAACCACTGTACAAAAAAAGAGATGAAAAAAATGCCTCCAATACCCAAAAGGATATTGAAAAATAATTGATTTATATACAATGATTTAAGAACTTTCATTTAACGTGGTATTTCCAGTGCATCGATAATTTGTTTCACTATATCTTCTGTTTTAACACCTTCCATTTCTTTTTCGGGAGCAACAATAATTCGATGTTGCAGCACTGCCAAGGCTGAATCTTTTACGTCATCCGGAGTTACAAAATCACGACCATGAAGCGCAGCAAATCCTTTCGAAGCATTTAAGATTGCAAGAGAAGCACGTGGCGAAGCTCCGAGGTACAAAAACGGATGCTCTCTGGTTTCCTGAACAATGCGGGCTATATATTCGATAATGTTTTGTTCCACCAACACGCTGCGAACTATAGATTTCACATTATCAATATCGGCTTTTTGAACAACTATCTGTACATCAACAGTTTTATCACCATTTAATGCTTCATGTTCACGGCGAATAATCTCACACTCGTCTACAAGATTTGGATAATCAATCACCACTTTAAACATAAAACGGTCCAGTTGTGCTTCGGGCAAACGATAGGTTCCCTCCTGCTCTATCGGGTTTTGGGTGGCCATTACCAAAAAGGGTGAATCCATCAAATATGTTTTTCCATCAATTGTAATCTGCCGTTCGTCCATCACTTCGAAAAGGGCAGCTTGTGTTTTGGCCGGAGCGCGGTTTACTTCATCAATCAATATCATATTGGCAAAGATGGGTCCGTGTCTGAATTCAAATTCCGATTTTTTAAGATCGAAAACTGAAGTACCAAGTATATCAGAAGGCATTAAATCGGGAGTGAACTGTATCCGGCTGAATTTCACATTCAGGGTTCGGGCAAGCAATTTAACCGCCATCGTCTTTGCAACGCCGGGAACACCTTCGAGCAACACATGACCGTTAGCAAGAATAGCTACCAACAAATAATCAATCACTTTGTCCTGCCCTACTATCACTTTTTTAAGTTCGGAGCGGATTGCATTTACTTGTTTTTGTATCTCTTTTAAATCAATTCGGGTTTCGAAATGAATGTCTGCTGATTCAATTTGTTCGTTTTCCATATACTGTAAGTTAATTATTATTCTTGTTTTATGTTTTTATCCCAAAACGCTTCGATAAGTTTATTTATATGAATCAAATCTTTTTTCTCCGCAGTTTTATTTTTCCTGAATTCGTTAATAAAGTCAATAATTTCAGTAATTAATTCTATATCTTTTTCGGATTTACTTTTCAGCTTTTCAGCAAAACGTTCATCTAATTTCGAAGTATCAATAAAATAACCTTTACGAATTCGGTCCAGAAAAAAGACTATTTTTTTATCAATGACATTGGCAGTATTTCCTTGCTGATAATACAGATTTCCAATAGTTTGTACAAATTCCACCGTTGTATTTCGCAATGGTTTTATTACGGGAACAATTCGCTGACGGCGCTTTGAATTGAAAAAGATATATAGCAACAAACCATAAACGAGCAAAAGCCACACTGCCCGTAATGCCGGATACCTGAAC
>JAYFRI010000359.1:0-1894 GCA_034926015.1 Paludibacter sp.
TAGTAGTTTTTTAGCGATTCTTTCGCCTGATAAAATTCTTCAAAGCCAACGAAACAATAAAACTGACAACAGCGCCTACAACGGCTAAAATAACTGTACGTACCAGATCTTCTACGAATACATTGCTGAAAACTGACAGCAACATACCGCCGCAAGTACCGGCATACACATTACCATTTGTAGCAGTTTCAAGGAGTTTCATTTTGTTTCGCTGAATCGTTAGTATCAACGGCTGTTTGACTTACAGCGGTCATTACACCGCCTGCCAACACAACATAACCAGCAATGGATATCACCGCAGCAGGTAATGCAATCGGAGCTGCTAAAAGAGCTCCACCGGCAGCAGCTAATGCGATACCGATTGTACGTAAAGTTTTGAAAAACTTCGGTGTTGGAGCTTTAACCCGTTCAATTACGGTCATTTCATTTGGGTTGGTTACTGTAGGATTATTTTCTGTTCCCATGATCAATATTGTTTAAAATTAAATTACTTCAACAATCGCCAACACATTGTATGAGTTGTTATTCATAGAATAATCTACATTGTTCACAACTTGAACAAAGTCAATCGACAGCAAAAAAAACTTTGTGCCTTCAAGCTCCGGAGCTTCAGCAGGTTTTACGGATAAAGCCTGTGCTACTCCGTTGGTAGCAATTCGAACTGGTTCTGAAACCGTGATTTCGCTTTCACCTGTCAAAAAGTTTATACTTGCAAAACCGCTACGGAATACAACATGGGTAGCTCCTTGTGGGAGACTGATGTCATTTTGGGGAGCAAGAGCTGCAATGCTGATTTCGCCTGTAGCCGTGTTCAATTGATAGGGTTTATACAGAACAGCTCCAATAACTGCATTAATGTTGAAGTTGAAACCCTTCAACAATAATTTTGCTTCGGCTTTCGCCATGCCTTCGGCTGCACTTCGTTCACCTCTGGCATTAGCTTCATCCATGTTTTTAATCTGAGCCATGATTTGAGTCAAACGAGCTGTTACACGTCCATCCGATGCATTTTGGCCTAATACACGAACGGCATCACGTAATAACTTTCCTGCAGATGCTGCATTGGCGAATTCAGCGCCATTTTCACGAGTTCGGGCAAATCCCGGATCATTAGCGATTCGGGAAGCGTCCACACCACCTTTTTCACGAGCAAGGTAACCGTCTTTCGACTTGTAGAATGAAATTCCACCAATGGTTCCCCGCAATTTGAGAATACTTTTTTGTTGTGCCATAATACTATGTTTTTAAATTAATGGAACAAAAGTATATTCTCAAATACCATTTTCGAACACCGCCACTTCCGGCAATGGCTATATCTGCCGTTATTGCCTAAAAAGGTTTTAATAAACGCATAATTAGTTGTAAATTTGCATTGAAAATAATGACACAATGGAAGTCAAACGTATTTGCATATACCCGAAGGATGTGCAACGCATTACAGGCAAAAGCGAACGTTACGGCAGATCGTTGCTTGCACAGATAAGAACGCATTATCAAAAGCAGGAACACCAATTCGTCAGCATTGACGAATTTTGCCAATATACAGGACTAAAAGCCGATCAAGTACATCCCTTCATTACAGGATAACAGCCAGCAAAAGCATACCAAAAGTTAGTTATCTCCCAGTTTCATTCCCCTATACTATACTAAAAATTAGTCTGCAATAAATACAATACCAATAGCAGGTTTCTTATTTCTAGCACTTAGTGGAATCCAACTAAATGGTTTAAAATCGGTGTGGGGTAGATAAAAATCGCATGAAAAACTAATAAGTGCACAGCATGAAAAACTAATAACAGCACGAAACTAACAATAATTCTCAATCAAATCATATAAACTCAGGTGCTTCCGAATCACCTTTATCAATAACATGATCAATCGGTGATTTCGTAAT
>JAYFRI010000087.1:0-5195 GCA_034926015.1 Paludibacter sp.
CATATCACGGTGTGTTTAGCAACGATTTTTCGATAAGTGCATCGGCAAGCAGAATGACGCAGAACATCCATCGCGTTGCCAATCCGGGGATGGGAATTCCCCTTGAATTATTTCAACCTTCTGACAGTTTTCTTCAGCCTGAAAAATCGTGGGTGTTTTCGCTGGGAGCAGCCAAGGATTTTACAATGGGAAAAAGGCAAATGTCGGTAAAAGCAGATGTCTGGTACAAAAGAATGTGGAATCTGGTGGATTTTAAAGATGGATTCGATGCCGTTACAATACTTACTTCCAGCAACTTTTCTTCCGATAACAATGCCTTGTATCTTACGCAGGGAAATGGCAAAGCTTACGGAATTGATATTTCGGGGATTTATACTTACAACAACTTAAAACTTTCGGCCGATTATACGCTTATGCAGGCGCGCAACCGTTTTGATGAACTGAACAATGGACAATGGTTTGCCGCCTCTACCGATATAACACATTCGGTAAGTTTAACTTCGGAAGTAAAGCTCAAAAAGAACTGGATATTTACAGCCACCTGGCAATTGCGTTCGGGCAGACCGGTTACTTTGCCTACAGCTATTTATGCTGTCTCCGATATTGATCTCGGCTCAGGACTTGTAACATTTTTAAAGAATGATGCCAACATTTACAATGAGAATTTTCAATTCGTAGAAACCGGGCGCAACAATGCACGCATGCGCCCTTTCCATAAATTGGACATTGCCCTTAACCATACCTATCTGTTCAAAAAAAAATATACAGCCCAACTATCGCTGGGCTTGTACAATGTATATAACAGAGCTAACCCCGCTTATTATTTTATAGGCAAGGAAAAAACAAAAGCTGGACAATACTATCCGGTGCTGAAATCAATTTCGATGTTCCCGATACTGCCATCCTTTTCGTGGAGCGTGAAGTTTTGAGAGTTTTGAGTTCCGGGTTTCGGGTTCCGGGTTTCGGGAAGCAAAGGCAAAGGCAAAGGTTTCTTGTCTGAAGTCAAAAGCCTAAGGTCAAAGGTCTAAAGTATGTAGACCGGGGACTGTAGACTATAGACAGTTCAACGATTCAACAATTCAACGCTTCAAATAGTCTTTGTTCTTTATTCTTTGTTCTTTGCTCTTTGTTCTTTGTTCTGAGTTCCGGGAGGCAAAGGCGCAGGCAAAGGTTTCTTGTCTAAAGTCTAAGGTCTAAAGTATGCAGACCGGGGATTGTAGACTATAGACTATAGACAGTTAAACAATTCAACGATTCAAATAGTCTTTGTTCTACTTCCCCTTCAGGAAAGTCCCGCCTTTTTACAGACCTGCATTTTATTAAAAAACAAGATGAAGGCCTGCTCAATTCTACCCGTTTTTCGCCCCTTTTTGACGGATAAAAATAGTTTGTCCTACTTTTTTTCTTATGTCAGACGTTAAACTGCACATAATCAGCTATATTTAAAACAGCTTTGTCCTACTTTTTTTTACTTAATATTTTGGGATTGATTGTTAAGTATATAAATTTACATTCGAGAAAAACTATTTTCTGAGAAAGAGGTAGTTAGACAAATAACCAGGCAATAACGCTGTAATATGAAAATAATCTGAAGCTATTACTAAGGCAGGGCAAGACACCCTGCAAATAAAATAAAAAAAGCGGAGCCGGTCATTCTATTGTTTCACGCAACTTAACCGACTTCCGCCTATCACTCACTTAAAAAAGAAAGGGACTTTGCAAATTTACAGAACATTATTTACAGGAAGCAACAAAATAACTTTAATTATAAATTCTTGACTGGCTTTCGGTCTTTAGCAAAGGAGTTATATATTTTTTATTTTCCTATAAACAAAAAAATATGAAAAAAATATATTATATACTTACAATTATAGCAGCTGCACTAATAAGTTGCAGCGATGATACGTTTGATGAACAGCAAACAGATTCACTTACAATTGAAAAAGCAAAGGCATGGTTCGAATCCAATATCGGATTACAAAACTTAGCCAATCAAATGAGAGCCCCGAATAATGATAGTACGGATCTTAAGCCCTTACTTAATTGGGAAATGGCCGAACTCGACAACGATTCCGTTTGGTCGGTAGTTGAACTCCCCTGGGAGTACGAAAATGGTATTGTGCAAGTTGCTAACTCCGAAGTAAGCAATTATGCCGCGTTGCAAAACGATAGATCTGTTATTAAACAAGTGATACGCCTTGTCATTTTACAAAACAAAAAAACAGGTGATCGTTATGGTTTTAAAATGATCGTAGTGCCCGATTTGCAATATATGCTCGAAAAAGATGACGCAATAAAGCAAAATAAATACCTCCATAGAGCCAGCGATTTATCGGGTACAGTTTTGTTCTACAGCGTAAAAGATGAATTTGTTAATGGTTGGAAATACGAAGCAGGAAAAATCACTGCTAAAGTAGGTCTTGCAAAAGCAAGCGAAGTAAAACGTGACCCAACAAAATTTAATGCTTCAGCAGGCTCGCAAAGTTATTGGATAGAATTTTGCAGGGCATATTCTGTTTCAATAGTAGACAAAACTACTGGTATAATAGTAAGTACTACTGGTATATTATTTGATTGTGAAATAATACAGTTGCAAAATTTTAAAATTGATGATCCCAGTAGTGGCGGTGGCTACGTTCCTTATGATGTAAATGGTGGAGGAGGTACCAATGGTGGATCAACTACTACCGAAAAGCCAAAAGATTGTGCAAATGTTGTAGGTGGGTCTGCTTATTTGGACGATTGCAATGAATGTGTAGGTGGTAATACCAGATTAAATCCTTGTGATTTTTGTGAAGAAATGTCAGATGAATTAGCGAATTTAGCAAGTAGTAATCCTACTTCTTTGGCTGTTAAACAAAAGAGTCTATCATACATAAATGGTCGTTGCGCTCCTGCGGGTTCTATTTATAGAAATGGTCAGATTATTAACTGGGCATCAATTGAGACAAACAACATGGGTATAGTTAGTGTATCTAAAAGTGAATACAATCACGTTGATGGCATTAATATGCTAATTGACAGAAGAAATATGTTTAATAAGGCTAGTAATTATGGAGTATCTGCTCTTGCAATTCCTATAATTAATTTAGGATCAAGCAAATTAGCTGAATTTTTGACAAAAAATTTGTCAAAAATAATGACAAAAGGATGTACAAACGCTATGGCATTAGCTACATCCATCTTTAGCACTGATATGGCATTAAAAAGTGATTTTTATTCTGATATTCATGATATGCTTTCGCAAATGTCTTCTGACATAGGGTTATATGAAATCAGGACAGAACGAACTATAATTTCATCTACAGGCAATAATCACTCTACTTTAGTTGAAATATACGACACAAATGGTTGCTTATTAAATCAAATGACTTTCGATTAATTATCTGATTTCTACTTTATTGTGAAATAAAGAAAGAAAATCATATTAAAGTGACTTCCTATTTTTATGATATATTATTACCGCAATAGAACACATAGAAATAATGGAAGAAAAAAACATAGTTCAACAGAGTAAGGGTATCTTACGATATTTTTACTCTGTTGAAATTATCGCTACATTCGGGAAAATATTATATGCATGCCTCCAATAAAAAGGCACTTGGTCTTATTTTCGATTTAATTACATAATAAAATATGTAATTAAAAACATACAAATAGTAACTATTATTTACATCTGAATGCAAATTAAGGCATAATTAAAAATATAAATATAAAAAATATAAATCATGATAACTAAAAGCAAGGTATTCTATTCTATAGCTTTCCTGATCAATGTGATTGCATTGTCTTTTACATTAGTTCGTATTGAAAGTCGAAGCTATTTATTAGTGTTTTTTCTATTGCCAATTATGAGCCTTATTGTTTTATTTCAGTATTATGAGAAAACACTAAGCAAATTCGTCAAAACAATTTTGATAGTATTCTCAACTTGCCTGTTGCCATTCGAAGCATTATTATTACTAACAAATCAATCGGTTGAGAATTGGTTTATTGAAATTGATAAAACAGTATTCTTTTTTGTATACTATAAAAAAACTTTTGTGATTTTATTTTTATTGCCATTAATACTTTCAGGATCAACCCTTGGTAAATATTTAAAAAACAAATCATTAAGTCTTATATTGGCTTTTCTTTTTGCAGTAATGGTTTTATTTGTTTACAATGCAGTTTAATTGTGAAAACATATAAACTACTAAATGTTCATAATATGAAAAGAACAATTTTATTATTTATTTTAAGCGTATTGATTTCCTCTACGCTACAGGCTCAACAAACGCTGCCTTATCATTCGTACAGCGACTTTAACGGTAACGTAGCAGCTTACCTGAAATACAATTTCGAATACAGAAGCAGGGTGTACTCAGGAAAAACGTTTGCACAAATGATGAACGACATGGAAATACAGCCTTTAGGATATATAGCTGTTTTTCAATTTCCAAGTAATATTAATCCTTCAATTTTATTGTATTTTAAAGCTGAAAGAAAAGACAAGTTCCATGAGTTAAGAGATGACTATATTACAATTATTTGGGAAACAACTATTTCGTCTGAGAGCGTTATAGGGTTAACAAAACGATATCCCGATACTATGTGGGTGGCACAACATTATGATTTCTTTAAAGATAAAATAATAAAAAGAATATTATTTAATCCATCCAAAGAGATAACAACGCCGTTCGATACAGAGATGCCCCTGATAAAATAGAAGCGTGGAACAAAGAAGCCCCACTCCCCCTCGTTTGCAGCGAGGGGGAAATGGTTGAGCGTTTTCAACGCAAAAAAGATAGTTTAGTAAATAAAAACCGTAATGTATCATCGAAGGATTACATATCTCTTTGTTATAAACAAATAACAAGAAATTCCTTGTTGCAAACGAGGGGGAGTCAGATCGTCAGACTGCGCAAAAACTAAAATGGAATCGCTGAGAATTGTGCAGATGAATTTTTTCTCAGTCAGGTATCCGAATATATAAATGATTCAGTGAGTTTTTGCGCAGACTCTCGTTGTATGCAAGAACATAATAACGGAGTGGAGAGTAATCTAAAAATAGAAAAAAAAGTTTTGACAAATTATTTGTCTACAAAATAACGTTAAAATACAACCAAAAATGAAGAAATTTATTTACCTTTTTATTATGTCGATTTTCTTGTTTTCTTGCAAAGATGATTTTACATTATTGGAGTTAGACAAAC
>JAYFRI010000265.1:0-8404 GCA_034926015.1 Paludibacter sp.
TGACAACTATAATCTGGTTTGAGAAAAATAAACATAATCTAATTTCACTAGTCGATATTTCTATGTTATAGTCACCATTGTCCTCGAAGTCCATTTTAATCAATAAAACAAACCCTCCTTAATTTCAAATTATTGGCAGTATTCTTGGGTCACTACCGATAATTTGAATTGTTTTTGGACATTGGTATGAAAGGATCATAACAAATCTGGTGATATTTTTTATAGACCCATAAAATATTTTATAAATACAGTAGCTTTAATAAAAAATTATTACATTTGCAAACCACTACAAATTTTGTAGTGGTTTGCAAATACATATATGTCGGTATTACTGGAGAAAAACAAATATGCTAAGTGGGATAAATTTCTTGTTGAGCTACAGGAAAAAGGAAGATATGCGTTTACATTCGACGATTTGCGAAACTATTTTGATTTATCCGAAGAATCCCTTTTACAAGGACTTTTCAGATACAAGCAAAAAAAACAGGTAGCACAAATCAGGAAAGGCTTTTATGCCATAATTACCCCTGAGTACTCAAAACAGGGAATGCTCCCTTACCACTTGTTTATCGACGACTTAATGAAATCTCTGAACAAACCTTACTATGTAGCCTTGCTTTCAGCCTCAGCTTTGCACGGTGCTGCTCACCAACAGCCCATGGAGTTTTTTGTGATAGCTCAAACACCGGCACCGAGAAGTATCAATAGCAAAAAACTAAAAATCTCATTCCTGTCTAAGAATAGCTGGGAGGCAGACGATATCATTCAAAAAACAACTGATGCAGGTTACATAAATGTTTCCTCTCCCGAATTAACCGCCTTGGATTTATTAGCTTATGCAGAGAAAAATGGTCTGAACCGTGTCACAACAGTATTACACGAGTTGGCACAGAATATCAAGATCGCGCAGCTCTCACGCACACTCAGGAAATATCCGAATACTCCGGTAATTCAGCGTCTGGGGTATATCATGGATAAAGTGTTAGATGAAAAGAAAATAACTGAAGTGATAATGAAAAGCATGAAAGACAGAAATGTTTCTCCGGTATTATTGTCTACCCAAAAACCTAAAATGGGAGAGACTGATGAAACGTGGAAAGTGATAATTAATATGGAAATAGAAAGCGATTTATGATACCCCAAAGATATATACAAGAGTGGAAAGAACAGGCACCATGGCCTACAGACGCACAAGTAGAGCAGGATTTAATTATAGCCAGAGCCTTGGTCGAACTATTTTCAGATGAACTCATAAACAGCTCATTGGCTTTCAGAGGAGGAACGGCCTTGCACAAACTCTATCTGCAACCTCAAATACGTTATTCCGAAGATATTGACCTGGTACAAATTAATTCAGAGCCAATTGTTGCGGTTCTCAAAAAAATCCGGGAAAAGCTGGCTTCTTTTTTGGGTACAAAAAGAACAGTTTTGCAGCACATTCACAACAACACCGTTATCTATCGTTTCGAAACAAGTACCCAGCCAATTATAAATATGAGGTTGAAAATCGAAATCAACACACGGGAACATTTCAACGTACTGGGATTGAAAGAAATACCGTACAAAGTAGAAAATCCATGGTTTACGGGTCAATGCAACATAACCGGATATGAATTAGAAGAATTGTTGGGCACCAAACTCCGGGCATTATACCAACGCCGAAAAGGTCGCGACCTCTTCGACTTGTACTGGGCACTGACCAAGCACGAAGTCGATACCGACAAAGTCATTCAATGCTACAAAGCCTACATGGATTTCTCCGTCGAAAACCCACCAACCAAAAAACAATTTCTGGTCAACATGGAAGAAAAAATGAAAGACAAAGAATTCCTCCAGGATATTCACAGCATTCTAAAACCTGAAGTTGAATACGATAATCTGAAGGCTTGGGAAGAAGTTAAGATTAAATTAATTGAGAAGATATAACAGATCAAAATAAAGTATGCAAACAATCATTGAACAAGGAATTAAACAAGGGCTTATCAAGCTGTCTGAAGATGAAAAGCAAATCACGTATATACATCAGAATAAAAAGCGTAATTACAGTAATCCTGAAGAACAGGTACAAGCTGAAACATACCTGAAATTGGTTATAAACTACGGATATAAACCAGAGCGTATAAACCATTACGTACCCGTAAAAATGGGTAGTGAAAATCGAGAGGCAGATATAGTCGTTTACAATGATGATGAATGTACTCAACCTCATATTTTGGTGGAATGTAAAAAGCAGGAAGTCAGCGAACAGGAATTTTTACAAGCTATCGAGCAATCTTATAGTTACGCTTATGCCTTACCCAACGATGTGAAATTTGTATGGATAACCTCTGGCTTGAAAGATGAATATTTTGAGGTAGACAAATCAAAACATACCCGGATACAACAACCCGACATACCCGCCTTTGGAGTTAAGAAGTTAGCTAATTATAAATACGTTTATGAGCCTGAGAGTATGGTTCTAAACGAGGGTAAACAAAACTACTTTGAGCTTTCGGTTATTGGTCAGGATGAGTTAACGCGACGTTTTAAACAAGCACATGATGCCCTTTGGGCAGGTGGGCAATTAAATCCATCGGAAGCATTCGATGAATTAGATAAACTTATCTTTTGCAAAATTTGGGACGAAAAGAAAGACAGGAAACCTGGCGAGCATTATGATTTTCAGATTATCACCCTAGATAGCGAGGATGAGCCTGACCGCGAAAAACGTCGCCAAAAAGAAAACGAAAACCTGGCTAAACGTGTAAAAGCCCTCTATGAGGAAGGACGAAAACGAGATCCGGAAGTTTTCCGTGATGATATACGCCTTTCACCCGAGAAAATCCGCACGGTAGTAAGTTACCTCGAAAAAATAAACCTCACAAATACCGACCTCGACAGCAAAGGACGTGCTTTTGAAACCTTTATGGATTCGTTTTTCCGAGGTAGTTTTGGACAGTATTTTACACCACGTCCTATCGTAAAGTTTGCCACTGATGTACTTCCCATTAAGAATGATTCGTATGTACTGGACACTTCGTGTGGTAGTGGTGGCTTCTTATTATACTGTTTGGACAAAGTTCGCAAGCAAGCCGACGATCTTTACCCAAAGCACAAAACAGATACAAATCAGAACCTTCGCCATTTTAAATTTTGGCACGACTTTGCTGAAAAGAACCTGTTTGGGATTGAAATAAACGAACAAATTTCAAGAGCTGCCAAAATGAATATGATTATTCACGACGACGGACACACAAATGTAATTACTTCTGACGGACTGCTCAGCCCGCATGAAATTGAAAAGATAACCCGAAATACAGGCTTCAAATACAATCATTTCAATTTTATTATAACCAACCCGCCATTTGGTGCTACAATAAAAAAAACAGAGAAGGCCTATCTCGGAAATTTCGATTTCGGAAAGAAAGAACCCGACTGGCTCGAAGTGAAAGGAAAAACCACCATTGACAAGCGGGAAAATCAAAGTACCGAAGTATTGTTTATTGAGCAATGCCATAACTTTTTGGCCGAAGGTGGATATTTAGGTATTGTATTGCCCGATGGAGTATTAACCAATAGCTCTTTGCAATATGTGCGCGATGGCATAGAAGATAAATTCCGCATTGTGGCAGTAGTTTCTATGCCTCAAACTGCTTTTGCTGCTACCGGTGCAGGTGTAAAGAGCTCAGTGTTGTTTGCCAAAAAGTATTCGGCAGCACATACCGAAAGGCTACAAAACCAAAAAGCTTCCATACAGTTACGTTTGAAAGAACAATTTAATTACTATACGCAACTAGAAGCATGGGAAAAAGAAAAATCACAAAAACTGAAAGAAATGAAAGGCCTGAATTACACAGGGGCTATCAGTTTGGTTGAATTTCGAAAAACAGAAGAATTTAAAACATGGAAAGAAGAACTGAATGCTTTCCATACCGATAAAATAAATGATTTGAAAGAGCAATTGCAGGATGCATACCTTCAGGCACGGCAACGCGAATTGCCCGACTACCCTATATTTATGGCCATTGCCGAAGACATTGGCTATGATGCGACCGGCAAACCAACCAATGTCAACGAGTTAGATATGATTAGTGAAGAACTTACGAAATTTATTCAAGCAATTGACAATGGCACAATATAATTTATCTGGTAATATCGACCCAAATAAAGTTTTTCTGATTAATCGGTCTGAGTTGGAAGGTAGGTTTGATTCTACATCCTACAAGCCAAGTTTTTGTTTCAGTTCTTCAAAATATAAAATGGAGAAACTAAAAAAAGTTGCGTATCTTAATCCAAAAGTATCATTCGAGAAACTTGATAGAGAAAAAGAAATATCATTTGTCCCAATGGAAGTGATAAATGAACATAATGGGAAAATTTCGGAAACAAGATTCAAGAAAGTAGAAGAATCAAAAGGCTTCACAAGATTTGCAGAGAATGATTTGATTTGGGCGAAAATTACTCCTTGTATGCAAAATGGGAAATCAGCAGTAGCTCGAAATCTACAACAAGGGGTTGGTTGCGGTTCTACTGAGTTTTTTGTTATTCGCCCAAAATCCGAGACAGAATTATTAGTTGATTATTTACATTTTCTACTTAGAGATGCAAGAGTTCTAAAAGATGCTCAAAATTATTTTGGCGGATCAGCGGGTCAACAAAGAGTTTCTCCTGAATTTATTAAAGATTTCAAAGTTCCAATGTTGCCAATCGAAATGCAACAGATTATTGTGGATATAATAGGTAATGCATATATAACTAAGCAACAAAAAGACGCAGAAGCAAAAGCCTTGTTAGAAAGTATAGACAGCTATTTGTTGGAAGAGTTGGGAATTACACTGCCGGAAAAGTCCGAAGTAAAAGCCGAAGATATACCAACTTGGATGAACCCTGAAAATTTGTTGGTAAAAAACGGGCGTTTGTTTCTGACAAATTCAAGAGAAGTTATAGGGCAAAGATTTGACCCCAAACCATACGATACAAATACCAAAAATCTAAAACAAGCAATTGCTAATTGTAAGACAAATTCAGTTCAACTAAAATCATTAATTATTCATAGTTGTGCTGGTGATTGGGGTACAGATGAAACAGAAGCTGAAGAAAATCAAGAAAACAAAAAATGTTTAGTAATAAGAGCCACAGAGTTTGATAATAAATACAACCTGAATTTAGATAACACGAGAGTCAAATATAGACTAATAAAGCAAAGCAAATTAACTCGTATGGATATTCAGGAAAATGATTTATTGATTGAAAAATCAGGTGGAAGTCCAGATCAGCCCGTAGGTAGAATCGCTTTTTTGTCGAAAGAGATACTAAATAATGATACTCATATCAGTTATAGTAACTTTATTCATAAGATTAGAGTTAATTCTACAAAAATTAACCCTCAGTATTTATTCTATTTTTTAAAAACAATGCATAATGTCAAGCTAACTGAAACAATGCAAAGCCAAACAAATGGAATTCGGAATTTGATAATGTACAGTTACTTTGCTCAAAATATACCGCTGCCTGAAAAGGATAAACAAGAAGCTATTATACGAAATATCTCACTGCTTCTCACAAAAGCTCAAAATCTTGAAAATGAGGCTATACAAATTTTAAAACAAGCTAAAATAGAGATTGAGCAAATGATATTAGGGGAATAATTTACTCCCCTAATATCATTTTTTCTATTTTTTTCTTTGCATCGTCAAGAACATTTTCAGCTTCTATCTTCAGTGTTTGAGCTTGAATACGAATAGAGTCAATATGTTTTACTATCTTTTCTTGAACTTCTTTTGCTACAATTGGTATCCATAATTTTGCCAAATCACTTGAATACACATGAGGCTGTCCAGCCCCTTGTTGTAAAAGATAGATTTCATTTTGCTTCATCTTCAATACTTCAAAAATATATTTGGTGGAGAATTTTGTTTCATCTTTTGAACAAATTACACTACAATCAGAAGCAAATATTGGGTAATCATGATACCATACAAATCCAGAATATGCACCAGATGCACTTACAGTTATCACATTTGCCTCATTATTATACGAGTTATGTGAATATGGACTACTTTGACCTCCGGCAATAACAGGATAATTACCTTGTATTATTTCACCACTTGTTATAGATTGTCCCTTCCTTATATTTGCAATTGCTTTTAAAGTCGTATTTTCATAAATAGTACTTCTTGATTTTCTTCCAATGTTGAGTACATTTACAGGATCAAACCTACCATTACCTACTTCCGATATTTTTGTCAGAAACAAACGCCCCAATAATCTTTCTATTTATCGATGTAAAAAAAGAACTAAAAAATTAATTTCTAGCAATAATTGATTATTTTATTTGAAAACAACATTTAAAATAGACAGTTATGAATTATGGGTACATTCGCATAAGCTCCGATAAGCAAACGGTAGAAAATCAAAGATTTGAGATTGAAAAGTTCTGTAAAAGAAATGGAGTGGTGATTAACTTCTGGATAGAAGAAACAATTTCAGGCACAAAAGAAATCGAACAACGTAAATTAGGCACTCTACTCAAAAAAATGAAAAAAGATGATATTTTACTCTGTGCTGAGATTTCTCGTTTAGGTAGAAATCTTTTAATGATTATGTCAATACTGCACCACTGTATGAAGAAAGAAATTCAGGTTTGGACAATTAAAGATAATTATCGTTTGGGAAGCGATATCAGTTCAAAAGTTCTTGCCTTTGCTTTTGGGCTTTCAGCTGAAATTGAAAGAAATCTTATTTCTCAACGTACAAAAGAAGCTCTGGCACGGAAAAAAGCTGAAGGAGTTATTCTCGGTCGTCCAAAAGGCAGTAAATCAAAAGTTAAGAAACTAACGGGAAAAGAAACTGAAATTAGGGTATTACTAGATAAAAAGGTTTCGAAAAGTGCAATTGCACGTATTATGGGAGTGCATAGAGTTACAGTGGATGACTTTATCAAGTCAGAGAATTTCAATTAACACTGATTAATTTCAATTTTAAAAAGCCCTACTATGATTTGATAGCAGGGCTTTAGCTTTTAGAAAATTATTGTAATGTTTTAGCTATTTTAGCAGCTAAAATAATCAGTATTGCACTTACAGCTATAATTTCAACAATTTGGGCAGCTTCTCCATAAAGGGTAACTCCTGTGTTTCCCAGTGATAAAGTTGCCTGATTAGTATTGTATTTATTTACCATATAACATCAGTTTAAATTTTCCACAATCCTCTACCTTGCCCGAGAGGTTCAGGCTAACACATGTTTCGTGCTCTATACACGTGTCCATTTCGTGTTATGACATTTTGGACATAGTGGTAAAGTGTCGGTGTCGTCATTCAAATAAATAACCTCACCGCATCTTACACAGCGATAATAGCCCTTTCCGGGCTTTTCTCCAGTACTATACATAGTAACATGTTTATAAGTTAATACTATCCTTCTACCTGCGACATGAAGGTTTGTCGGTCTCATTTCTTGTTTTTCTTCTTTTTGTTGCGCTTTTTCTTCTTAAACAAATTAATCCAAATCGATTTTGGTTCCTCATAGGTTTCATCCCATTTTCTGGCAAATCTCACATTATTATTTGTAATAAAATAGTGCGATTTACAAGCCAGATTCCAACTGCCGATTGATGGAGTTAGTGAAATGGTTTCACCATCAAAACTAAGTTTCCAACCTTTTCTTGAAATTGGAGTTACCACCTCATTACCACAGCCGCATATGCATTTGTGCACCGCTGTACAATAATTCATTGATATATATAATATCCCCGATTCAAGCTCATCGGGGATACATTCTACAAACTTATGAGTCAATATCATCGTTAGTTAGTTGAGAAACGTTAATTGAGTAAGTGGTGTTATGCTCCTTTTTTAAATCCTGATAAAAACCGGATAGTTTTTTCCATTTAATAACAGCCAGCACTGCATTCAGCGAATTCAAATCTGCAATCTGAATATTGGTTGCATACTCATTATTCACATCGTCACCATAAGATATTCGATTTCCTAAATGGTCATGCTTACTGCTCGTCCCTGTGGTTACTCTTAAAGTTCCTACCAAACAATCATCAACTGTATTTACCCCAAGTCCAACATCAAAAAATGGAATTTCGTGCGATAGCAAAAAGTCTATAATCGTTTTTTTGACTGCTTCCTTATCAATCGCCAAAAATACATACGATATTTGAGCTATTTCTGAAATATTTGCTTCATCAATATAATACGGATGTGAGTAAATATGCTTATGCATATTCGAATAAATAGTTTTATAATAATCAGTTTTTGCCATACCCTTTTCCAAATCTTCAACAGATGCAGCACCTGGTGAACGAAAAGCGTTATGAACCAGAAAACTGTCTCCATCATACAGATGAATTTCTGCAACTGGAGTCTTCGCCGCTAAATCTAGAATATAAGCACCGGTTCCACCTAATCCGATA
>JAYFRI010000077.1:0-100066 GCA_034926015.1 Paludibacter sp.
TCGGTATGCTTTGCATAAATTTCAGCAGTAGTCTGTTTCAGCGACTTTTTCAGTCCGGCAGCCTTGAAAAGATAATTATTGACTTCAGTGTTGCGTACATTTCCCTTAAGAACGTCACCTTTGGGATGATACGAAGCCAGAAATACTTCCTCGCCGGTATGTCCGCCTGTAGTGAATCCGAAGGCAGTTCGTGCATTCATAAAATTAGTAATGTAGTGCGTCATGTTCTCACTTTTGGCCACTTCCATATAGTTTTCGGCCTTGTAATTTTTGGAGCGAAGCAGTAACTGAACTTCGTCTTCGCTAAGTTCGATGCCTGTATATTGCTGAAACACCGATTTTATATTTTCCGGCTGAGTATTCATCAATATTTTCTCAAGGCCTTCGGCAGTATGTTTATACCTGGACACAGCTCCAAACAAATCTTCGAGCGTCATTCTGGTATAACTCTTTTTCAGGTTACTTCTACCGATAGAGAATCCGCTGTTGCCATGATCGGGCAATACGATGACAGTAGTATTACCATTCCTGCGTGCAAATTCCATAGCCACACCCACGGCTTTATCGAAAGCCAGAAACTCAGTCATCATGGCAATCGGATCGTTAGCATGTGCAGCCCAGTCCACCTTACTGCCTTCCACCATCAGGAAAAAACCTTTTTTATTTTGCTGCAATACATCGATTGCTTTTGCAGTCATTTGGGCAAGCGAAGGAACGGCAGTTGTATCGCGGTCCAGGTCATAAGGCAATTCCTTGTCGCCAAACAAGGCCCAGGCTTTATCTCCTTTAAAGTCAAGCAAAGCCTGTTTATCGTTTTGAATCAGTGTTGTCCCGTTATTTTTAAAATGTTGCTTCATATCCTCCGTCACAAAAGCATTTCCACCTCCGAACATCACTTCCAGGTTATTGTAAGCCATTTGTGGAGCTATCACTTTGTAGTCGCTGCGGTTGTAAGTATGTGCTGCGCAGTCGGCGGGGGTAGCATGGGGAAACTCGCAGGTCACCACCAGTCCGGCCGATTTGGCCTGCTCGCGTTGCATAGCTTCCAGAATAGTGACCAAAGGCTGGTAGGCACTGTCGGGATTGAGTTTCACGAGGTCGTTAGCAGGGTCGGCCACCGGATAAATGGATACATTTCCGGCCTGCTGCGGCACACCTGTCATAAAACAGGAAGTGGTGGGCGCCGAATCGCCAATGGGAGCATTGGACGAGAAGGTAGTTACCGTTCCACTCATGTATGGGTCAACATTCAATGTAGTACCTTCGTTACGATAGGTTTTGAGCCAGCGCGAAGCCGACAATACACTCAGCGATGTTCCGTCCGGAATCATCACAATCACATTTTTGGTTGGTTTCACATCCACGGCCATCAGCGCATTGGCCGCCACCAAAAAACAAAGAAGAGAAGCTATTTTTCGTTTCATTCTATTTGATTTTATTGTTTTCTGAAACAAAAGTAATGTTCTGTTGTGAAATAGTTATGAAGAAAAATATTTTTTTCAGATATTTAGGGTTTGGGAGAGCGAACAACAAAGTGGGATAATTTATCTGAAACAATAATTAACGAAGTGATTGAAGAAACAGGAACAAGAAATAGACAGCTTGCAGCTGCCTATTTCTGATAAAATTTAATTAAGCTAAGAGATTATTTATTTTTTCTTCCCAACCAATTCTATGTTCAAATCTTTCCTTTTGCAAGTGATTATCAATTATTTCAGCTTTTGTTAGCTGCGAAAACTGCTCCCACTCATTTTCAAAAACATAAGTTGCATTTCCATACATTAAATTTTCCATAACGAATATACCTTTTTCTGGAAATTTAAATATTAGATATCCCCGAAAACCACCTGAACCATAAATAAGTTCAATCGGATTATGTCTAAGGATGGCGTTTGCACAATGTTCCTGCAACTTAGCTTTTCCTTCTCTATTACTACCAATGTTGCCAGCAATTGCTGCTAAGCGCTGCCATGGATATTTACCTTCAGGAAGTATTTTCCAATTCACTCTCCTCGAAGGTATTGCCGAAATTGCAGGAACAAACGAATCGTTTAATATCTCACACGAACCAAATAGCTCCAGAAACAAATTAATCGTATGTTTTATCAAATCATGATTTGCATCATTTCGTTGTAATGATGGGGAAACTAAAAAAATCACTCCATCTTTTTCTACTACCTTTATTTCTAACCCAGGAGGTGGAATTAGTTTACGTTGATATCTTTGATATGGTACGTCCACATAATGATAATTCCCATGCCAATCTTTAACTGCTATTTCCCGATAACATGTTTCCATTGGCAAATCTTTTAGTTTCAAGAAACCTCCATTTGCATTAAAACGAGAAATTGGTCCTACTATTTTGGGTAGAATTTGTTCTCCAATTTCAGATGGATTTGAAAATCCAATTTCCTGAATTTTTAATATTGATACATTGATAAGTTTTTGACTAACAAAAAACTCTTGATTCTGTGGAACTCCAATTAAACAATTATCTACATTCCGAATACGCTTCTTCTCTATCATAACTTATCCTTTAGGTGGAAAAGAGTCATTGCCATAGCTGTCTTTTTGGCGAATTTGACCATCTTTTCCGTGAATTATTAACTCCGACTGCTCCTTCCGCGCAATCGTGCGGGCAATATTAATTGCTTCTTTTTGAGTTTGGGTATTTCTAGTATTTTTACTATTACCCTCACCTTTTACTGCCCAATTATTTCCATTGGGTACAACATGCTGATTTTTATTCATCATAAACACGTTAAAAGTAAATAAATTAGAAACTTCTTATCGGCGAAGTCATCTGCCGGAGGGTTGTAAATTGAAGTTAAAAGACGATCTAGAATTTGCAGGATTGCAAATAACGCTTATCTTTGTGACTTCAAAACACAAATTTGAAACTTAAAAATGACTAGTTTTTAAGTATTGTCTCCAACCAAAAAGACAAAGAAAACGAAGAAGATAGAAGCTTGCCGGTTACTATCTTCTTCATTTTTTTATAGTCGTTCAATCCATTAGCTTTCCATAGGCTCTAAATCATTCAATAGTTTAATTACTTTATATATTTCCGAGTAAGAAACTTCATCTTCGGGAGTTGCTTTACTCAACTCACATAGCTTTTCCGAGTTCTCCAATGCACGATTAATATCACCATTTTCATTCAAATAACAGTACAAATCAGTTTGCTTAAAATATCGCTTTGTTTTCTCATAGCCGGGCATATACTTTTGTAATACCGGTAATAATTCTTCGTACGACCGATATGATCTTGTTGAAAGATTAGGCACAAAGTGAAGCAAGAACCAAAATTCTATACATGGATAAGTTTCAATAAACGTTACATGCTTGTATTTCCGTTCTGTTTTATGTTTTTGATACTTCTTCCATTCGGTCGGATTTTGCTTTATCCTATCCATATCAATTAAACATACCACATAATCATAGCCTTCATTATTGTAGCGCTCTGCCAGCTTCAAGACATGTCCTATATCCGAATGACTTGGAAAGTCGGGTACCATTTTGAAAGAATACTTGTTTGATACCCTTAGAGCATCAAAATAAAACCACTCTGTTTCACCTTCGCCAATAATTGCTATGCTTTTATTTACCTTTGATCGCATAGTTTATCTCCTTTAAGGTATATACTCCCCAAAAATGGTAATTTCACCAACTTACCTTGTTTATAAGCATTATAGGGCGACAGATTCTTATGTAAGCCCAATGAAGACAGCCGGATTAAATGCGTTTCTCCACAACCATCTTTATCTGTAAACCAAACTGAATCTCTACGAATAAAATCTTCATTAAGCAGATTAACATCATGAGTAGTCATTAATAGTTGAGAGTTTTTATCACTATTAGCAAGAAAAACTTTGATAAAGTATGAAAGTAATTCATAATGAAGACTTGATTCAATCTCATCTATGCTTACAATACTATTTTCCTGTAATAATTTTCTAAGAATAATAGCCATACCCATAAAACGAATAGTGCCCATAGACTCTAATTCTTCTGGCAATTCAAATTCACCATTATCCGTTTGATGTTTAAACATAAGTTCAACACTTGAAATTTTACCTTTCAGAAGCATTTGTTGTTTTGCCTCTTCTGGAATCGGAGATGCAAAAATCATTTTTTCCATTTCTGGGGTGATAATTTCTTCATCTTCCTTTAGTTCCAGACCACTAATATTAAAATCAGAAGCTTTCAGAAATTCAATTAAAAATGTTTTTATACTGTTATCCTTATCTTTATCAAGATGTCTTTTTATGTATCCAGACACAGAAACACTCGGGCCTAAAATATTAGGAGTATGTTTAGCAAAAAAATCATATACTACATTCAAACGGGATAACTCAACATTAGATTTTCCAAAGGCTGCTAAGACACTACAATTATTTATCGTATTTCCAATAATTGCTAACTGTCCTTTCTTGGTTAACCCTAGCTTTGAACCGAATTCAATATCTGTAGAGTCAGTTTGCTCATTATAAGTGCGGGTATATAATTTTGCCGGTTGAACACTTGGGTAAAATACAAGTGATTCTGTGAAAATTTTAGTTTTATCGAATACAATGGACAATACAAATCGTTCTCCATCCAAATAGAACGTCATTGAAAACTCGGTTCTATCATTTAATGATGTTTCGTCGAGTAAAAAAGGTCTATAGTCAATTTCTTCTGTCTTACCCTTAGGCACGTTAATCATCAAATCACGAAAAAATGAAAGTGCAAAAAGAATATTACTTTTTCCTGAAGCATTTGCCCCATAAATAATGGCGGTTTTTAAAAGCCTAACACCTTCTTTTACTTCGATACAATATTCACTTTCTTTCAAAGAGTCTGTTGAGGCCTCAAAACTTAAACACTGTTCAGTTTTAATAGAAAGAAAATTCTTAATCCTAAATTCAGCTATCATAATATTGTATTTTATTTTTCTTATAGTTTTTAAATCGATGCAAATATACAAATAAATATTGACAATTCAATACATATTTGATTTTTTCGTAATTTTTTTACGAAAAACGTAAACTAAAACACATAAATATAATTTCTATTTGCTTCGTCTGATTCTTTTAGCACGTCAAATTCATTGCTCGTAATCCCGGCATCGGCGCTTGAGGAAGCGCCAACTACTCTTCAGGAGGCAAAATCGGTTCAATCGGAGGCGAAATCGGCTCGGATGAAGGCGACGACGGTTCGATCAGAGGCGATGACGGCTCGGATGAAGGCGACGACGGTTCGATCAGAGGCAAAATCGGCTCGGATGGAGGGGACTACGGCTCCAACCGAGCCAATTAGCTCACACACAAAAAAAAAGAGTCGCAGATACTATTCCACGGCTCTTTTTACACATATTTCAAATTTTCATTTGAGTCTAATCATTTATTTTGCTTCAACGGCTTTACTGGCTCTACCAGTAAAATACTGTTTCAGATCATCGTAAATGGCTTTTGCTCCCGGCAAGTTCACAGAAGCGGCCTGCTGTACACTTCCATAATAATATAAAGCGGCTGAGTAAGCTTCACTGCGAGCTGCCAGTTTTGTATCATCAAAATAATTGAATAGCTGGTTCATCAACGATACGATGGCTACATGACCATCTGCATCTTTAACGTCCATTTCTAAGTCGCCTACATTTAAGTAAGAGGGTACAAACTCAGGGTTTGTTTTTACATATTCGAATACCTTAGTGATAAAATTATATGTTTTATCTCCTACTTTTAATACTGATCCACGTTCTTCGGCTGTCATTATAACCGAGTGTGGTTTTACAAGTGCTATAGCTTCTTCTATTTTGGCTTTCACCTGCGTCAGCACTTCTTCAGGAATACTTGAGACATGTTTGTTCTCCATATCTGTATCTTTTTTTTATAAAACCTAAAAAATCGGATAACGGGCTTGCACTTCGCCCGTTATTTTTTCAGACTAAAAAAAGAGTGTTTTTCCCGTTCGCTGCTGTCTGAAAAAGGAAACCGTGCAGGAACGGGAACAAAATGTGTAACGAGTGGATATGGACAAATACTTCGCGAAGTGAGAAGCAGCCGGGTGAGTATGCTGGTGTCCGATATTTGTAGATGCTGAATGTGGAAGCGGTAAACAGTTTTCATAGTATAAAACCTGAGAAATAAATTCATTCTCTTTTGTAATTCAAACAGAGGCAAAGATACAAACTGGTTTGATAATGAGAGCATTCAGAACTATGTTTTACAACATAAATGTCAAAATATGTTCCCCGACAACAAAGGCATACCATAAACAGGGTATAAAAATACCACATCAGCGCGATTGCGAAAGCTAAAGTGGATGTCTATCTTTGCAATGTAGATGATAGTATCATTTTTACGAATTGAAAAGAAGTCAACTAACGAAAAAATATAAACTAACCCGGGGCAATTTCCGGATCGCCTCACACAAACAAATAAATTTATGGCAAAAATAGCAAAGAATCTGAACGAACTGATTGGTAACACGCCGTTGTTGCAACTTTCGAATTTTGCATCGAATAAAAATCTCGAAGCAAATGTAATTGTAAAGCTCGAATCGTTTAACCCTGCAGGTTGCGTAAAAGAGCGTATCGCACTGGCCATGGTCGAAGCAGCAGAAGCAGCAGGCATTCTGAAACCGGGCGTTGAAATTATTGAACCTACCAGTGGAAACACAGGTATCGGACTGGCCATGGTATCGGCAGTAAAGGGTTATAAACTGACGCTGACTATGCCCGAAACCATGAGTATCGAACGTCGCAACCTGCTGAAAGCTTTCGGCGCTAACCTGGTGCTGACACCCGGAGCCAACGGCATGAAAGGCGCTATTGCCCGTGCCATTGAGCTACACGAAGAAAATCCGGCTTCGTTTATTCCACAACAATTCGAAAATGCGGCCAATCCTGAAGTGCATTACCGCACCACCGGCGCCGAAATATGGAACGATACCGATGGCAAAATCGATATTTTTGTAGGCGGTGTGGGTACCGGCGGAACTGTGAGCGGTGTAGGTAAATACCTGAAAGAAAAGAATCCCAATGTAAAAATAGTAGCTGTGGAACCAGCCGATTCGCCTGTACTGTCGGGTGGCGCTCCCGGTCCGCACAAAATTCAGGGCATAGGCGCAGGCTTTATTCCTAAAAACTACGACAGTAGCGTGGTAGACGAAGTGCTTCAGGTAAGCAACGACAACGCCATTCTTACTTCGCGCCAGTTGGCACAACAGGAAGGTTTGCTCGTGGGTATTTCGTCAGGCGCAGCAGCATATGCAGCCACACAACTGGCGCTACTTCCCGAAAACAAAGGCAAAACCATCGTGACACTGCTTCCCGACACCGGCGAACGCTATCTGTCTACCTTGCTTTATGCATTTGAGGAATACCCACTTTGAGAAAAGCCCCTCCAAACCTCCCCGAAGGGGAGGCTTTAAGACAAATTCTTTCGAAAAGAATAATAATAACAAGCTCTTAAAATCTCAGAACTCGAAACTCAGAACTTCAAATTCTCAAATTTTCAAATCTTCAAATTCTCAAATTCTCAAATCTTCAAATAAAAATAAACATTTATGGCTTCAAAAGATTTAAACTTCAGCGTCAACGGCAAAAGGGTTGGTGCAACCAAATATCAGGGTTTTGCCCGCAGTTTTGAACTTGTAGTGGACGAGCCCGAAATGTTGGGCGGCGAAGACTCAGCAGCCAATCCGGTGGAATATCTGCTGGCAGGCTATGCCGGATGCCTGAATGTGGTTTTTGGCATTGTGGCCAAAGAGTTGAAAGTGGAAATAAAAAGCCTCGATATCAACATTGATGGAGACATTAATCCCGAGAAATTTCTGGGGATTTCGGACAACGAACGCACGGGTTTCAAATCGATCAATGTAAATATTGAACTCAGAACCAATGCCGACAAAGCCACCGAAGCATTGCTGATAGAAAAGGTAAAAAGCCGCTGCCCTGTCAACGACAACCTGGCCAACCCCACTCCTATTCAGTACACATTCAATTAATATAATCAATTTAAAATAATCAAGGTATAAAAACAGGGTATATTCGCACTCCGATACTTACTCCTTACTTTCTTACCTCTTACCCCTAAAAGTATGTCACACAAATTCGAAACTTTACAGGTTCACGCCGGACAGGTAGTGGACGGAACCACCAAATCGCGGGCAGTGCCCATTTATCAGACCAGTTCTTATGTGTTCGACGATGCAGCCGATGGCGCCGATCTTTTTGCCCTGCGCAAATTCGGTAACATTTACACCCGACTGATGAACCCCACCACCGATGTGTTCGAAAAACGCATTGCAGCACTCGAAGGAGGCGTGTCCGCATTGGCAACTTCATCGGGACAGTCGGCTCAGTTTCTGGCGCTGAACAATATCCTGCAGGCAGGCGACAATTTCGTATCTACCTCGCACCTTTATGGTGGCACCTATAACCAGTTTAAAAATCAGTTTAAACGCCTTGGAGTGGAAGTGAAATTCACGCCCGACGACCAGCCTGCTACTTTTGAAGCGCTGATCGATGACAACACCAAAGCGCTGTATCTTGAAACCATCGGTAATCCTGATTTGAACATTCCCGATTTCGAAGCCATAGCAGCAGTAGCCGACAAACACGGCATTCCGCTCATTGTGGACAATACTTTCGGAGCAGGCGGCGCCATTTTCCGTCCCATCGATCACGGTGCCACCATTGTGGTTGAATCGGCTACCAAATGGATTGGCGGTCATGGCACTTCGCTCGGAGGCGTGATTGTGGACAGCGGAAAATTCAACTGGGGCAATGGTAAATTCCCTGCCTTCACCGAACCTTCCGACAGCTATCACGGTCTTGTGTTCTGGGATGTATTCGGCTTCGACGGACCCTTTGGCAATATCGCCTTTAATATCCGTGCCCGTGTGGAAGGTCTCCGCGACTGGGGAAATGCCATCAGTCCGTTCAACTCCTTCCTGTTGATTCAGGGACTCGAAACGCTTTCGTTGCGTGTGGAGCGTCACAACCAGAATGCGCTGGCTATTGCCGAATGGCTCGAAGCAAATCCGGCTGTGGAATACGTAAACTATCCGGGACTGAAAAGCAGCAAATATCACGCGTTGGCTCAGAAATACCTGACCCGCGGATTTGGCGGCGTGCTCTCGTTCAAACTGAAAGGAAGCGCCGAAAAAGCCGATAAGTTTATCGACAGCCTCCAGCTTATCAGTCACTTAGCCAATGTAGGCGATGCCAACACGCTGATTATTCACCCGGCCACCACAACACACGAACAGCTTTCGCCCGAAGACAAAATCACTGCGGGAGTTTTCCCCGGCCTGTTGCGTATTTCGGTAGGTATCGAGCATATCGACGACATCAAAGCCGACCTTGAATTAGCTTTCGAAGCGATAAAATAAATCCATTTTTCCATTCAATAAAAGCATTCTCTCAAAAGGAGGATGCTTTTTTATTATCTCAACCCGCCCCTCCCTACCTTATTTATGGTAGAAGATTTGCCCTATACAGGGTATTTCAGGGATATACCGCACAGCTTATTTTTGCAAAAGGAAATTTGAACCCGGAACCCGAAACCCGAAACCCGAAACCCGAAACACCCAATGTCAAACAACAATTCAAATATAATGTGTATGTGCTGCTGTAAAACTTATGGTCGGCTCATTTCCCGTGTATAACAAATCAAAAGAAATACAACAATGAAAAGGCTGATCAACGAAAGTTTATCGGTCTTTATTTTTAAAAATAAAACAGTATTTATCAATTAATAAAACAAGCAAATGAAAAGATTAAGGTTAGAAAAGATTACATTCGTTTTGTTGCTGAGCCTGCTGATTACCGGAGTTTCGGCGCAGACCAAAGCCCTGCTCAGCGTGACCGGAAAAGTGACCGATACCTCGGGTACCGAACTGGCAGGAGTTACCGTATTGCACAAAGATGCAAAATCAGCCGGAACCATTACCGATGCTCAGGGAAAATTCAGCATCAGCATTCCCCGTGGCGAGTATCTTGTTTTCTCGTACATTGGGTTCGAAACACAGACTGTTCAGGTAAACACCGACCGACAGATCAACATACAACTAAAAGAAAGCTCCACTTATCTGAACGAAGTGGTCATTACCTCGCTCAATATTCCACGTGAGAAAAAAGCGCTGGGATATTCGGTGCAGGGCGTTAGCGATGAAGCCTTTCAGACTCGTCCAACCAATGCACTGAGTGCATTGACAGGTAAAATTGCAGGTTTGCAGGTGATCAGCAGCGGAGGAAACCTCGGAGGTTCGTCGCGCATCACCCTGCGTGGTATCAACTCCATTACCGGAAATAACCAGCCACTTTATGTGATTGATGGTGTGCCCCTTGACAATACCGACCTGAACACTTCGTCGACAATCAACGGTAGCGCCGGAAAAGATGTGGGAAGCACCATTCAGGACATTAACCCCGACGATATTGCAGATGTGAGTGTGCTCAAAGGCCCTTCGGCAGCTGCACTTTACGGATCGCGTGCAGCCAACGGAGTGATTCTGATCACCACCAAAAAAGGCTCGGGAACATCAGGAAAACTAAGCGTAGAAATCAACACAGGCATTGAATTCGAAAACGTGGTGCGCCTTCCCGAACGGCAGAAACTTTACGGTGGCGGATACAACACGACCTTTTCAACTGCGAATATCAACGGAAGCACTTATAATATTGTGGATTATGCTTCGGACGAAAGCTGGGGACCTAAGCTCGACGGAACACCTGTGCTTCACTGGTACAATCTCGATCCTGAATATCCGGCCAACTATCTGAACCCCGAACCCTGGTTGTATCCTGAAAATGATGTGAACTACTTTTTCAGAACAGGCGTTGCCAACACCAATAATATCTCGCTGTCGCAAACCACAGATAAAGCGTCATTCCGCGTATCATTGACCAACAAAAACGTAACAGGTACAGTACCCAACTCCTCGCTGAGCCGCAATACCGTAAATATATCAGGTAGCACCAACGGAAAGTTTATTTCATTCTTTGGAAATGCCAACTATTTGAAAAATAAATCGCTGGGACGTCCCTGGACAGGAGCTTCGAACCGGAACATTATCCTCGAAGCCTTTCAATGGGGAGCCGTGCAGGTGGATTACAAAAAGCTGGAGGAATATAAACGCCCCGACGGCACACCCCGTGCATGGAACCGCACAGGATATACAAATACTGTTGGCGATGAAAAAACAAAATACATCGACAACCCTTACTGGTCGGCTTACGAGAGCTATCTGGAAGAAGACCGCGACCGCCTTTACGGAAATGTGGGAGTGAAAATTGCGCCTGCAAGCTGGCTGACGGTTACCGGACGCATCAACGGCGACATTTATCAGTACAATGCGCAGGACAGAATTGCGGTTTACTCCCGTTCGCAGTCGCAGTACTCCGAATACCTTCAGAAATACAATGAGTTTAACTACGAACTGATCGCCACTGCCAACAAAAGCTGGGGTGTACACTCGCTCGTGGCCAACGTGGGTACCAATTACCTGCAACGTTCGCGCCGTGTGAGCGACATCACTACCTCGGGCGGATTAATTATTCCCGGATTTTACAGTTTGAGCAATGCCACTTCCACCATCATTGGTTCGTCCACAGGTATTTACAACAAAGCATTGGCTTCGGTATTCGGTAGTTTCTCCTACGGTTGGAACAGCACTTTCTACCTCGATGGAACACTTCGTAACGACTGGTCGTCAACATTGCCCGAAGCGAACAATTCCTATCTGTATCCTTCGCTTACCTCATCGGTTATTCTGAGCGAATTGCCCGGGCTGAAAAATCAGCAATGGCTTTCGTTCGCCAAATTCCGTTTGGGTTGGGCGCAGGTGGGTAACGACACCGATCCTTATCAGCTTTACAAGGTGTACGAATCGGTTACCGCTATCAACGGCAACATCGCCTACTCCCTGCCTGGGCAGCTCAACAACCTGAACCTGAAACCCGAAATCACATCTTCGATCGAAACAGGTATTCAGTTGCAATTATTTAAAAATCTGATTGGTCTGGATGTGACTTATTACAACAACAATAGCCGGAATCAAATTATTTCGCTCCCTACTTCGGATGCTTTTGGTTACACCTCGAAACTGATTAATGCAGGCGAAATAAACAACCGTGGGATTGAAGTTACTTTGACAGCAAATCCGGTAAAGACCCGTGATTTCGACTGGAACTCAAGTATCAATTTTTCGAAAAACACAAATAAAATCGTAAAACTGTCTGATGCTGTTTCGAAACTCGACCTTAGCAACACACTCGTAAGCCTTGTGGCTCAGGAAGGTGAAAGTTACGGACAATTGCAGGGTTACGACTTTGTGTATGCTCCTGACGGACAAAAAGTAATCGGAGCAGATGGACTTTATGTGCGTACGCAGCAACTTAAATCACTCGGCAGCGTGTTGCCCGATTTCCTTTGGAGTTTTCAGAATCAGTTCCGCTACAAGGATTTTACTTTCGGTTTCCTGATTGATTCGCGTGTAGGCGGAAAATTCTTCTCGCAAACCTATAAAGTGGCCATGTACTCAGGTATTCTACCCGAAACGGCAGCCAACGGCATCCGCGAAACTGGAGTTGTGATTGATGGGGTGACCGGCGATGTAACTTTCAATCCTGATGGTTCATACACAGTGAGCAACACAGCGCCAAACACTAAAAACGTAAGTGCACAGGCCTGGGCACGTAATCATTACAATGGCCCTACTACTTTCGATATTTTTGATGCCAGCTTTATAAAACTGCGCGAAGTGACACTGGGTTACGACCTGAAACTTCCCAAAGGCAGCGCCATCGAAAGCATCAACACTTCAGTGTATGCCCGTAATCTGTTTTATCTGTTCCGCGAAAGTAAAACAATTGACCCCGAACTTACCAACAGTGGTGGAAACGTACAGGGAATTGAAGGTGGAAACATGCCTACTCCGCTTACTTACGGTCTGAACATCAGCTTTAAATTTTAATTTCAAACACGATAAAAAATAAAAGTTATGAAACTCAAAACAATATATACACTTATTATTTCGTTGACTGTAGCAGGTTTTAGCTCCTGCATCGACGAGGATCTGAACATTGATCCAAACCGTCCCTCGGCTGTGCCAACCACTTCGCTTATTGTAACTGCCGAAAAACGCCTTGTCGATAATCTCCGCAGTGAGAATATTTCCCTGCGTGGCTCAGCACTCTTTGTGCAGCAACTGGCGCTGAACACATACACAAGTCAGTCGCGTTACGACATTCCGTTCAGCTACTCAGCCGATTACTGGAGCGGACTTTACAAGGTGTTGAACAACCTTCAGGAAATCATTAATCTGAACACAAATCCGGCCACCAAGGACATAGTAACAGCCAACGGTGCAGGACGCAATGCCAATCAGATAGCCATTAGCCGCATTCTGAAATCATATGCATTTTATGCTTTGACTGACGTTTTTGGCAACGTTCCCTATCATTCGTACGGCAGCAATGATCCTGATTTTGAAGCTTTGCAGCAGAACCCGGACAATATAACACCGAAATATGCGTCGCAGGAAAAAATCTATGCCGATATTTTGAAAGAACTGAAAGAGGCCGGAGATACGTTGTTGAAATATTCAACTGAAAAAACCTTTGGAAACTCGGACATAATTTATGCCGGCGACAATGCCAAATGGGCAAAATTTGCCAACTCATTGCGCCTGCGTTTTGCCACCCGTTTGAAAGCTAAAAATCCGACTTTGTATCAGAGTCATTTTGCCGATGCGCTTGCCAAAGGTGTATTTACAAGCAATGCCGACAATGCTGTGTACAAATATGCCAGCTCGTCGCCCAACGAAGCACCACTCTACCGTGCCACAGTAACTGCCAATCGTAAAGACTTTGCCATTTCGCATGTATTTATCGGATTGTTGAAAGGTGAAAATCCGCAACTTCCCGTGGCTGATCCACGCCTGGCAATATTTGCTTCGAAAAACAGTGCCGGAAATTATGTGGGATTGCCTTACGGACTTACCGAAGGTCAGGCAGGTAAATTTTCCGCCACAGGAGTAAGTCTGCCGGGTGCTGTGTACAATGCTGCAAATTTTGGCGAAGTACTTCAGGAATACAGCGAAGTGGCTTTTCTGATTTCGGAATATAACAACTGGAGTCAGGCCGATTATGAAAAAGCTGTAAGAGCATCACTCGAAAAATGGGGAGTTTCCGCTGCTGACGTAAATACTTACATTGCTGCTTTACCTTCAGCCGGTGAACAAAGTGTATTGAACCAGAAATACATTGCGCTGTTTACACAGTTTCTCGAAGGTTGGAGTGAATATCGACGTACAGGCTATCCGAATTTCCTGATCAAAAAAGACGATGTGGTATTCAGCGGAACCATCGAAGGAGCACCGGTCACTTATACGTTCAGTCCTTTATTTGGCAATGGAGGTGTGCCTGCCCGACTTTATTATCCTGTAAAAGAACAAACAGTGAATAAAGCCAGTTATCAGGCGGCCATTGCGGCTCAGGGAAATGATGTGATAGAAACCGATTTGTGGATATTTGAATAATTCTTATTTTTGTCGAACCAATATGCAAAGCCTGCGAAACAGTTTTTCGCAGGACTTTGCATATTGCCGAAATCGTAAATTATTAAATAGTAAATACTTATTATGATAAAGAAATTCAGCTTTTTATTACTGATCATTTCAGTATTTTTTATTTCGTGCGGACATCAGCATTCGCGGGATGGCATCTGGCGTGGCGAATTGCAGGTGCAGGATCAACAGGCACCTTTTCTGTTCGAACTGAAAGGCACTCAGAGCGATTCAGCTTCAGCCACACTGATCAATGGCGAGGAAAAAGTAGAACTCACGGGAGTTTCACTCCGCGGTGACACCCTTCTTATTCCGATCGATGCCTATGACGCGTACATTACCGCCATTATTTCGAACGATAAAATGGAAGGCCGTTTTATCAAAAACTATATCGAAAACGATTCGGGAGTACCCTTCAGAGCCGATTTTCACACAAAGAATCGTTTCGAAGTGAAGGACAAACAGCCTGCAAACAATATTGAAGGCAAATGGGACATTTTGTTTATTTCAGAAAACGGCGACACAACCAAAAACGTGGGCATCTTTAAATCGACCAACGGCATTGTCACCGGTTCGGTGCTGACACGCTCAGGCGACCTGCGTTTTCTCGAAGGCGCTTATACCAAAAAAGGTGTGGAACTTTCGGCTTTCAGCGGATTAAGTCCTTATTATTTGCAGTTTACATTCAGTGGAGCGAACAATTTCGAAGGATATTTTTATACAACAAGAAATAAAACCAAGCTCGTAGCCACCCGAAACGACAAGGCCGGACTCTCCGACCCTTACAATATTGCAAAAATGAAACAGGGTGTTTCGTCGCTTGGATTCAATCTTCCAAATCTCGAAGGTCGTCAGGTTTCACTTCAGGACGAACGCTACAAAGGCAAGGTGGTCATTGTGTCCATTCTTGGCAGCTGGTGCCCGAACTGTCTCGACGAAGCTGAGTTTCTGGCACCCTGGTACAAAGCCAACAAACAACGTGGTGTGGAAATTATCGGACTGGGTTTCGAGCGCAAGGACGATTTTGAATACTCCAAAGCCACTCTCAACCGACTGAAGACGAAATACGGAATTGAGTACGATGTTTTGTTTGCCGGCAAAGCCGATCCGGAAGGCGTTGCAAAAGTGCTACCCGAAGTCGAAAATTTCTCAGGCTATCCCACCACCCTGTTTATCGACAAAAAAGGCAATGTGCGCAAAATTCACACAGGCTTCACCGGACCAGCCACAGGGCTGTTTTACGAGGATTTCAAAAAGGAGTTTAATGTTCTGATTGATTCGCTGCTGGCTGAATAACATCTACAAATTCTTCAAATAAACGAAATGCCCTTTCTGAAAATTCAGAAAGGGCATTTAATATTAATCGCAACAATACTTTCAGTCAGAATGAATATCTACGGCCACAAGCTCATTCAGCAACTCCAGGCCATGCTCCCATTCATAATGACCTGAGGCTGCATTGATATGACCTGCATTCCCTATGTTGACAAAACGACTACCCCATTTGCCGGCATATTGTTGAGCAACTTCAATCGCCGACCACTCATCGTTACTACTCGACACGACAAGTGTTGGAAAATTCAGTTTCAAAAAAGGATTTTCCTGAAAAAGTCTGCGCTGAAGTTTATGCTGAAGAGTTTCAATATCGGGTGGAGCCACCAGAAAAGCAGCTTTCACACTTTTATTGTAGCTCCGAAACCACTCTGCCACCGTGAGGCAACCCAGACTATGAGCAACAAGCACCACATTGTCAGCTCCGTATTTCTCCACATAATTATTCAGTGTTTCCACCCAGCTGTCCATATCCGGCTCATCCCAGTTCTGTTGCTCCACTCTTACAAAATAAGGCTGCGTATTTTCGAGCCAGCTTTGCCAGTGCAATTCACCGGAGCCTCCAAGTCCGGGTATGATTAGATAATGCGTTGTATCCATTCTACGAAAAGGTTTTGTATATTTTAAAATACAAAATTCGGCATTTTATCGATTGAATACAATCACATTATAAAGGTAAATTTATACCCTCATTGTGGTACATATTCCTTCAGTCAACAATTCAGGAATCGATGATATTATGCTTTTTTATTCATCATCCACGCCGAAAAAACCTGAATGTAATTCCAGAAAGACAATATCAAATGTTCAGGTAGTTTGGTCTCAAGCAAAGCGATACGATAACACTCGAGCCATGTAACCCTACCCTCAGGAGTAATTTCAAAAGGATTATGACGGTTGATCAGCATAGGCCGACCTCGGTTTTGATTAAAATAATCGGGACCGCCGCAGATCTGAATCATAAAGTCGGCCGAACGTATTTTTGCCTTTTCGAATTCCTCATCATCTTCCGGAAACAAATGTTTTATATCACTTTCGCGCATAAGGTCATAGTGTCTGTTCACCATTTTCCGGATACCTTCTTCGCCCAATTCATTCAGAAAATCAGGGTGTGGCTTGCTAACATCAGGGCGCGCCCCCACCGGATAGCTATTTATCTTCAATTCCATTTCAGTTTTTTCTTTCTCAAACCAATTGGAAGCTGTTTTTGTTTATCGCTTTAAGATTTATGAGTTCTTTATAACTAAAAAAGCGACCCTGCCACAAATAGTGACAGGGTCGCAGAATAATAATCGATTTTTAAGATTTACAGCCTACTTAATTTCGCCACTACCAATGCAAATTTTAGATGCAGCATCGTAAACCACTCCAAACTGACCGGGAGCAATGCCCTGCAACTTTTCATCTGAAACCATTCGGTATCCATCAGGAGTATAAAGAATTTTGCCTTTTGTAAATTCAGGCGAATGTCGGATTTTAAAAGTCACATCTTTTTCTGTGGCATCACCGGCCCAGGGGTTTTCGGTAATGAAATGGAAATCGCGCATAGTAAACTCATTTCCATATTGTGCATCGGCGTCGAAACCTTTCGAAGCCCAAACGATGTTGGCATCCACATCTTTTTTGATCACATACCAGGGACCTCCCGAAAGCCCGAGTCCTTTACGCTGTCCCACCGTATGAAACCAGTATCCTTTGTGTTTACCCAGTATTTTGCCCGTTTCAAGTTCCACAATCGGCCCTTCCTTTTCGCCCAGATAACGGCGGATGAAATCGTTGTAATTTACTTTCCCAAGAAAACATATCCCCTGACTATCAGGCCTCTTTGAGCTTGGCAGATTTGCCTTCAGAGCAATATCGCGCACTTCACTTTTCATCATATTTCCAAGCGGGAACATGAGTTTCGACACTTGCAAATAATTGATCTGCGCCAGAAAATCGGTCTGATCTTTTACGGGATCTTTAGCGGTTGTCAGGTATGTTTTTCCATCGATTTCAGCTGTTCCGGCATAATGCCCAGTTGCTGTCTTGTCGAAATCCTTCCCTACTCTTTGCTCAAACACCCCGAACTTGATAAGTTTATTACACATCACATCGGGATTGGGGGTGAGGCCGAGTTTCACTTTTTTAATCGTGTAGTCCACCACATTGTCCCAATAATCCTGATGCAAGTCGACAACTTCTAGCTTACATCCATATTTATGGGCTATAAGCGAAGCCATTTCTATATCCTCTTCGGAGCTGCAATGCAGCAATTCATCATCGTCCATACCAATTTTGATATAAAACAATGTTGGCTTGTAACCGGCTTCGTTCAACAAATGAACGACCACAGAACTATCAACACCACCCGACAACAAAGCAGCAATATTCATCTTCAATTCAAACTTTCTTTTTTATTTATACAGATATCGCTATCCTGATTTATTTAGCTTTAATGGCCGCAACAATTTTGGCTTCAAGCTCGGCAGCTAATTCAGGATTGTCCTTGATAACTCCTTTTGATGCATCACGTCCCTGAGCCAGTTTGGTATCACCATAGCTAAACCATGAACCACTTTTCTTGATAATGCCGTATTCTACGCCAAGGTCGAGAATCTCACCAGTTTTAGAAACACCTTCTCCGAACATAATATCAAATTCGGCTTTACGGAACGGAGGCGCCACTTTGTTTTTCACCACTTTTACGCGTGTTTGGTTACCAAGTGCTTCATCACCATCTTTCAACTGACCGATTTTACGGATATCCAAACGAATGGAAGCGTAAAATTTTAACGCATTACCACCGGTTGTTGTTTCAGGATTTCCGAACATAACACCAATTTTCTCGCGCAACTGATTGATAAATATACAGGTTGTATTTGTTTTGTTGATGTTGGCTGTGAGTTTACGCAATGCCTGTGACATCAAACGAGCCTGAAGACCCATTTTTGAATCGCCCATATCACCTTCAAGTTCAGCTTTAGGCGTCAAAGCAGCTACTGAGTCGATTACGACGATATCAACCGCAGAAGAACGAATCAACTGATCGGCAATCTCGAGTGCCTGCTCACCGTTATCAGGTTGCGAAATCAACAATTCATCGGTAATTACTCCCAGTTTTTCGGCATAAGCACGATCGAATGCATGTTCGGCATCAATAATGGCAGCAATACCGCCGGCTTTCTGAGCTTCGGCAATAGCATGAATGGCCAAAGTCGTTTTACCCGAAGATTCCGGTCCGTAAATTTCAATAACACGTCCGCGTGGATAACCACCAACGCCCAAAGCAATATCCAATCCTAAAGACCCTGAAGAAATGACAGGCATATCTTCAATTTTGCTGTCACCCATCTTCATGATAGTACCTTTACCATGATCCTTTTCAATTTTATCCATTGCCAACTGCAATGCTTTTAGTTTTTCTAACGAAGGTTTAACTACTCCGTCGGCTGGTTTTTCTGCCATAATATTTATTGTTTTTTATATTGTTTTTTTAATTCGATTTCTCAGTCTATGTAGCTCTGTGATAATCACATTTAAATACTTTACAAAGATAAAATTAATTCTTTCAACTTCCTCTTTAGCGCGTATAATATTTTGACACAAAGATAATCATTTATTCCATCACTTCGAGTTTAGCAAATTTAAGCAACAAAGATTTGACCCCTTTCTCGCCAAAATCAATTTCGGCTTTTTCATTTCCATTTACAATGTTCGTCTCCAACACTTTACCAATACCAAAAATTGAATGTTTTACAAAAGCACCGATCGGAATAGCAGTGTTCACAGTCACCACTTTATCTGTGGATTGATTTTCAATTTTTACAAGGCGTTTCAGGGTTGGCGGCATCGGGGGCGCTGCCGGTTTTGGTGCTGAGTAGGATGTATTTCTAAAACGATTCCTTTCCAACTCCACATCATCGTCCCAACCGCCTGCGTTGCTTTGCTTAGGACTCCATTCCTTTTCTTTCGGCACATCAAGATACCGGGGATCGATGTCCTTTATAAACCTGCTGGGATTCGAAAAGTTCGTTTTTCCGTTCCGAAAACGTGATTTCGAGTAGCTGATAAAACAAAGTTCTTCGGCCCGCGTAATGGCCACATAAAACAGGCGTCGTTCTTCCTCTAATTCACGCTCACTTGCTACCGTATAAGCCGAAGGAAACAAATCCTCCTCCATACCCACAATAAAAACAGCTCTGAATTCCAAACCTTTTGCAGCATGTACGGTCATCATTGTTATTTTATCGTTGTCCGATTCCTTGTCGGTATCCTGATCGGTCAACAAAGAAACTTCGGAGAGAAAATCGGGTAAAAACGAGGGCTCTCCACTCGCATTTTTTGTTTCACAAAATTCATGTATTGCTTTGAGCAGCTCCTGAACGTTTTCCTGTTTGCTCAGATTTTCGGGCGAGCGATCCACAAAAGTATCGCTGATAACACCTGTGATTTTAACCACACTGTTTACAAGCTCATAAGCTCCCTGCGTAGTTACCTGACTTGCAAAAACATTGATCATTTCGCGAAACTGAGCCAGCTTATTGGCAGTTCCGGCATTCACGGGCAGATTGTAGCGCAACATATCGGTGAGCACCTCCCACGCACTTACGGCATGAAGTTGCGAACACTCCATCAATTTATTGACTGTAGTGTCGCCAATGCCTCGTGCCGGATAGTTGATAATCCTTTTCAGGGCTTCTTCATCGTTCGGATTGCAAATCAACCGGCAATAGGCAATCACATCCTTAATTTCCTTGCGCTGATAAAAGGACAACCCTCCGTAAATCCGATAAGGAATGCCTTGTTTACGCAAAGCTTCTTCGAGGACACGGGACTGTGAGTTGGTCCGATAAAGAATGGCAATTTGCTGAAAATTAAACTTTTCTTTGTAATGCAAGGCCGAGATATGCTGCGCCATTACAGCACCTTCTTCCAGATCGGTAAAAACATTAAGCAATTTAATAGGCTTCCCGGTCTCCTTTTCCGAAAATACCGTTTTGCGAATTTGTTGCGAATTTTTATCAATTAAGCTGTTGGCCGCATTCACAATGGTCTGTGTCGAGCGGTAATTTTGTTCGAGCTTAAAAATGCGGGCATTGTTGTAAGCATTTTTAAATTGCAGGATATTATCGATATTTGCCCCTCTGAACGAATATATACTTTGTGCATCATCGCCTACCACACAAATACGCTCGTGCCGTTCAGCCAGTTTTTTCACAATCAGGTACTGTGCAAAATTAGTATCCTGATATTCATCCACAAGAATATAGGCGAAAGCTTGCTGATATTTATGCAATACATCAGGAAAATTCCGGAACAAAACATTTGTTTGCAACAACAAGTCATCAAAATCCATTGCATCAGCCTGCTTGCACCGATGACAATACAATCTGTAAATATCCGAAAGCATCGGCACACGGGCATTCATGTCCGCTTTCATTAGGTCGGTATTGCCCAGATAGGCATCGGGAGTAATAAGGTTATTTTTGGCAAAGGAGATACGCGAATGTACCAATCCATGCTTGTATTGTTTTTCGTCGAGTTTAAGTTCTTTTACAATACTCTTTATCAAGCTATTCGAATCCGAAGCGTCATAAATTGTAAAATTCTTAGTATACCCGATTTTGTCAGCTTCATTTCTGAGTATGCGCGAAAAAACAGCGTGAAAAGTACCCATCCAAAGATAGCGTGCTGTCCGCTCACCAACCATCGTTGCAATACGTGCTTTCATCTCCCGTGCGGCTTTATTTGTAAAAGTAAGCGCAAGAATGCTCGAAGGCGCTAATCCTTTTTTGAGCAGATAAGCTATCTTGTAAGTAAGCACACGGGTTTTGCCCGAACCTGCCCCGGCAATTACCAACGATGCACCGTCAGTATATTCCACTGCACGACGCTGATTTTCATTTAATTCATCTAAAAAGTCCATTCTCTCTATTCGTCATCTCAAAAACTGTATCAGAATGTTTTTGAGTGTTTGTTATTGGCTAAAAAAACCTGCAAAAACAATGTTTTCGCGCATGTTTTTCAAAGATACAAAGTTAGTAAATTGAACCATACTACACTAAATTAGTTTTCAACAATCGGCACATGAATAAAAAAAGAAGTATCTTTGTAAACGAACAAACAAGAGAAAAACTGAAGTAAGCGCGTAAACAATAGCCTGTTATTCACAAGTATTGAAAATGCAACGACAACAACAAAAACACTGTAATGCAAAAATTAAGTAAGCTCATATTAAAAATGGCTGGCTGGAAAGTATATGCCACCGTTGCCGAACCTCAAAAAAGTGTAATCTGCGTAGCGCCACACACCAGCAACTGGGATTTCCCTATCGGTAAACTGGCCTATGTATCTTTGGGACGCAAAGCTTCCTTTCTGATAAAAGATAGCTGGTTTTTCTTCCCAATGGGATATTTATTTACGGCCCTGGGTGGTGTTCCGGTGGACAGAACAAAGAAAAATTCGGTCACTTTGCAAATGGCTGACGAATTTTCAAAAAGAGATTCGTTCCATTTGGCTGTAACTCCCGAAGGTACACGCAGCCTGGCTCCTAAGTGGAAAATGGGCTTTTATCATATCGCCGTCACAGCCAATGTACCTATTCAGTTGGCTTATATCGATTACAAAAAAAAGGAAGTCGCTGTTAAGGAAATTTTTTACCCGACAGGAAATGAAATTGCTGATCTTGAAAAAATTCAAAGTTATTATAAAAATGTAAATGCCCGTTACCCCGAAAAGTTCAATTTAAGCAATGTAAATAACTAAGCAAATTGCTGCAATACAAAAAATTTGCTATAATTATTTGTACTTTAAAGAATTATTTGTACTTTTGCATTCGAAAATGAATATGATGGAGGGGACTGGAGTCCCCTTCTTTGTTAAATCCCAATCTGCCATGATACAAAAAGACACTATAAATCAATCAATTGAAACTTTTTTAAGTAACACAGACTACTATTTGGTAGACACTATTATCAGTGCCGACAACCGGATAATGATTGAAATAGATGCTTTCGATGGCGTTGAAATTGACTTTTGTGCCGAATTAAGCCGATACGTAGAATCGACGCTCGACAGAGAAGTGGAAGACTTCGAACTACAAGTAGGATCGGCCGGACTGACCGAACCCTTCAAAGTACTGAAACAATATGAAAAAAACCTCGGCAACGAAGTAGAAGTATTGACTAAAGCAGGCAAAAAACTATCGGGAATACTCACCGAAGCCAATGAGGATAATTTTGTAATTCAAATAGAAAAAACAGAAAAACCTGAAGGTTCAAAACGAAAAGTGACAATTCAGGAAGATATAACTTTTAATTATTCAGATATAAAATACACCAAATATCTTATCAGATTCAAATAAGCCATGAGCAAAAAAGAAACCATAAACTTAATCGACACTTTTTCGGAATTCAAGGATCTGAAAAGTATAGACAGAAGCACTTTGATCAGTGTTATGGAAGAATCATTCCGTAATGTGATTACCAAAATGTTCGGAACAGATGAAAACTATGATGTGATTATCAATCCCGACAAAGGTGACTTCGAAATTTATCGTAACCGTACTGTAGTAGAGGACGATGAACTTGAAGACCCTAACATGGAAATTTCGCTTTCGGAAGCTAAAAAGATCGATGCAGAATACGAAGTTGGTGAAGAGGTTACAGATACAGTTGATTTCTTGGGTTTCGGACGCCGGGCCATCCTGACACTTCGTCAAACGCTCTCTTCCAAAATCATGGAGTTGCAAAAAGACAACGTTTTCAGCAAATACAGCGAAAAAGTAGGTCAGATTGTAAGCGCCGAACTTTATCAGATCTGGAAAAAAGAAATGTTGCTTATCGACGATGAAGGAAATGAACTATACTTGCCTAAGTCAGAACAAATCCCTACTGATTTTTACCGCAAAGGAGATACAGTACGTGCAGTTGTGGCCATGGTCGAAAACAAAAACAACAATCCTAAAATTATTCTTTCCCGCATTTCACCCGTATTTCTCGAAAGGCTTTTCGAACTTGAAGTACCCGAAATCAATGAAGGTTTGATTTTAGTAAAAAAGATAGCCCGCATGCCTGGCGAAAGAGCCAAAGTAGCTGTTGAATCGTACGACGACCGTATAGATCCGGTAGGTGCTTGCGTAGGAGTAAAAGGATCACGTATACACGGAATTGTTCGCGAATTGCGGAATGAAAACATCGATGTTATCAATTACACAAGCAATATAAGCCTGTTTATTTCGCGTGCATTAAGCCCCGCTAAGATATCATCAATCCGGTTGAACGAAGTTGACAAAAAGGCTGAGATCTACCTGAAGCCCGAAGAAGTTTCTCAGGCCATCGGCAAGGGAGGTTTAAATATCAAACTTGCAAGCATGCTCACTGGCTACACACTTGATGTATTCCGCGACATTGATGAAACCGAAGAAACCGAAGACATTTACATTGATGAATTCAGCGATGAAATTGACCAATGGGTGATAGATGCCTTAAAAGCAATTGGTTGCGACACTGCTAAAAGCGTACTTGCTATCCCACGTCAGGATTTGATAAGACGTACTGACCTCGAAGAAGAAACTATTGACGAATTGCTTGCAATTCTAAAAGCTGAATTCGAAGAAGAAAATGAGGAAGTTTTCGACAAAACCGAAGACAAAACTGAAGAAGCCGAAGATGAGAAATAATACAATTGGTTAAACGTTAGATCTATACCAATCTATCAAAATCACGTTCCGGTTTAATTGAGTGGTAATGCAACATTACCCACAAAATATCTAAAATTTTTATATAAATATATGTCCATAAGATTAAGCAAAGCCTGCAAAGATTTAAATGTCGGAATGACTACCGCCATTGAGTTTTTGGCAAAAAAAGGTCATAAACTTTCCGTCGACCCTAATTTAAAGTTGTCGGACGATTTACATCTTTTACTTGCAAAAGAATTTAACAAAGATATGGCTCTGAAAATGGAATCAGAGCGATTGAGTCAGGAACGTCATTTGAAAGAAAAGGCAGAAACTGTGGCTTTGGAAGGCTACATCAACATTAAACCTGTAGAAAAACCTGCGGAGAAACCGGTTATTAAACCTGTTGAAGTTCTGCATACAACACTATCGAAAGATCAAATTCCTCACATCAAATCTGTTGGTCATATCGATCTGGATGCTTTAAACAAGCCAGCCGAATCAAAAGCTGTTCAACCAAAGGAAGAGCCCAAAAAAGAAGAAACTGTAAAACCTGAGCCCGAAGCAGAAAAAACTGTTGAAGTTAAAGCTGAGGCCAAAATTGAAGCTGCCGCGCCTATCCTCAAAGAGGAGCTTAAGGAAGAAAAGGAAGTTAAAGAAGTTAAAGAGGTTAGCGAAGTTAAGGAAACTATTGGAGTTGTTGAAATTGATAAAAATCCGATAGAACCAATACTGGCTGAAAAAGAAACTATCAAAGCAGAAGAGCCACAGATAGAAAAGCCTCGCTTGGTGCTTACAAAAAATGAAGCTGTAAAACAAAATCAGGAACAGAAACCTGTTGAAAATAAAACAGTTGAAACAAAAACAGAAGAGACAAAACCAGAAGAAGTTGTAACTGCAACAACTGATGACAATACTGAAGAAGAAATCTTTAAAATAGGATTTGCGTCTATTGATAAAGCACCTGTTGTCATCGGAACCATTGATTTGGAATTACTCAATCAAAGCACTCGCCCAAAACCTAAAACCAAGGAACAAAAGCGAAAAGAAAGAGAAGAAAAGAACCGACCCGGCGTTGAAACAAAAAAACTTGTAATGCCAGGTGACAAGAAAGCAGCACTTTCGGGAAGCCCCGAAAGCATTGCTGCCAAGAAGAAAAAAAGAGAAAGATTTACAAATCAGAAAGTTGACATCAACCGCGTAGAACAAGCAACTACAGGTGCGAGTGGATTGGCTCACCCTAAAAAAGTGACCAACACTGCCAACACAACGAACGCAGCACGTCCGAATAAAGACAGGCTGAAAAAACCGTTGAAAACTGTTGTCAACGAAGAGGAAGTACAGAAACAGATAAAAGAAACATTGGCCAGATTGGCAAGTGGAAACAAAAAAGGTAAAGGAGCTAAATACCGACGCGACAAACGCGAAAGTGTAAACGCACGTCAACACGAACAGGCTCAGCGCGAACGCGATGAAGAAAGCGTACTGAAACTTACCGAATTTGTAACTGCAAGCGAGTTGGCAGTAATGATGGACGTTACAGTAAATCAGGTTATTGCAACCTGTATGAGTATTGGCATGATGGTATCTATCAACCAACGACTCGATGCAGAAACCATCAACATTGTAGCTGAAGAATTTGGTTTTTCTACCGAATTTGTAAGTGCCGATGTTATCGAAGCTATTGGCGAAGAAGAACCTGATGCAGAAGAAGATTTGGTACCGAGAGCTCCGATCGTAACCGTTATGGGTCACGTCGATCATGGTAAAACTTCTCTGCTCGACTACATACGCAAAACGAATGTAATCGCCGGCGAAGCTGGTGGTATTACACAGCACATCGGTGCTTATAACGTTAAACTGGAGAACGGACAACGTATCACTTTCCTTGACACTCCGGGACACGAAGCATTTACCGCCATGCGTGCACGTGGAGCCAAGGTAACAGACATTGCTATTATCATAGTAGCTGCGGACGATAACGTAATGCCTCAAACCACCGAAGCTATTAATCATGCCTCGGCTGCTAACGTACCAATGATTTTTGCAATTAACAAAGTAGATAAACCAGGCGCTAATCCTGAAAAAATCAAGGAAACACTTGCACAGATGAACTATCTGGTGGAAGATTGGGGTGGAAAATACCAATCGCAGGATGTATCAGCAAAACAAGGTTTAGGTATCGGCGAACTACTCGAAAAGGTACTGCTGGAAGCTGAAATGCTTGATTTAAAAGCAAATCCTAACAAACGTGCAGTCGGTTCGGTTATCGAATCTTCGCTCGACAAGGGAAGAGGTTATGTTTCAACTATTCTGGTACAAAACGGAACATTAAGAGTAGGTGATGTAGTATTAGCAGGTATTAGCTTTGGTAAAGTTAAAGCTATGTTTAACGAACGTAATCAACGTATTACAGAAGTAAAACCAGGCGAGCCTGCATTAATTCTCGGATTAAACGGAGCTCCTCAGGCAGGCGACAATTTCAACGTAATGAACAGCGAACACGAAGCACGGGAAATTGCCAACAAACGTGAACAGTTACAACGAGAACAAAGTATACGTACAAAGAAACACTTTACGCTCGACGAATTAGGACGTCGTATTGCTTTAGGCGACTTTAAAGAACTCAACATTATCGTGAAAGGTGATGTGGATGGATCAGTTGAAGCGCTTTCGGACTCGTTACTCAAACTATCGACAGAGAATATTCAGATAAATGTAATTCACAAAGCGGTAGGTGCAATTTCCGATTCGGACATTCTGTTGGCAGCTGCATCCAATGCAATTATCTGCGGATTCCAGGTACGTCCTACAACTTCGGCACGCAAAATGGCCGACAAGGAAGAAATTGATGTTCGTCTTTACTCCATCATTTACGATGCAATTGAAGAAATCAAATCGGCCATGGAAGGTATGCTTTCTCCTGAAATCAAAGAAGAAATTACTGCAACGGTAGAAATACGTGAAGTATTTAAAATCACAAAAGTGGGTACCGTTGCCGGATGTTTGGTTCGCGAAGGAAAGATCAAACGAAGCAATAAAATCCGTATCATACGCGATGGAATTGTGGTGTACACCGGCGAACTGGATTCTCTGAAACGCTTCAAGGATGACGTAAAAGAAGTAGGAACAAACTACGAATGTGGTTTAAATATCAAAGGCTATAACGACATACGCGTAGGCGATATGATTGAAAGTTTTGAAGAAACAGAAGTAAAAAAGACCTTGTAATAAGTCAATAAAAAACAACTAAAAAGAATGCCGGATTCAAAAGCTGAATCCGGCATTCTTTTTTTGCAAGCATAAAGAATATGATAATCATTTGCAAACCTCACAAAAAAACCACTCAATCCCCAAAGGGTGAGTGGTTTTTTTATCAAATGTATGTTTCTACCGTTTCAAACCGTAAAAAAATCCGATTGAACCTTAAGCATTTTTTGCTTTAAGCACGATAGCTTTGAAAGCTTCCGGATGATTCATTGCTAAATCGGCCAATACTTTGCGGTTCATTTCGATACCAGCTTTGTGTAAAGCTCCCATCAATTTTGAATAAGACATTCCTTCCAAACGTGCAGCAGCATTGATACGCTGAATCCATAAAGCACGGAAGCTGCGTTTTTTGCTTTTACGGTCGCGATAAGCATATTGCAACCCTTTTTCCCAAGTATTCTTGGCTACAGTCCACACATTACGGCGACCGCCATAATAACCTCTGGTGAGACTTAAAATTCTTTTTCTTCTTTTACGTGAAGCAACGTGATTTACTGATCTTGGCATAATTAAAATGATTTGTGAATGTTAGCGCCATACTTTATGTACGAACTTGAAGCTAAAACACTCTGATTTTTTGACTAAGAAAAACTTGTTTAAATGTATAACTTCAACTATTATTTCAAGCAAAGCATTTCTTTAACATTAGTCAAGTCTGTCTTGCATACAAGTGCAGAATGAGTAAGGTTACGTTTTTGCTTTGTTGTTTTTTTAGTCAGAATGTGACTTTTAAAAGCATGTTTTCTTTTAATCTTTCCTGATCCGGTAAGGGTAAACCTTTTTTTGGCACCGGAGTTAGTTTTCATTTTTGGCATTGTTACTATATTTAATTTATATAAAAAATCCTTTGTTATTTTGTCTTTTTAGGCGAGAACATAATTATCATTCTCTTGCCTTCAAGCTGAGGCAGCTGATCTACCTTTGCATAATCCTCCAAATCGTTGGCAAAACGTGCTAAAAGCACTTCACCCTGATCTTTAAAAAGAATGGAACGACCTTTAAAGAAAACGTAAGCCTTCACTTTGCAACCTTCTTTTAAAAACTCCTGTGCATGTTTCAACTTAAAGTTGTAATCATGTTCATCGGTTTGAGGTCCGAACCTGATTTCTTTTAAAATTATCTTTGTCGATTTCGCCTTGGCTTCTTTTTCTCGTTTCTTTTGATTATACAAAAATTTCTGATAATCAACAATTTTACAAACAGGCGGCACCGCATTTGGCGAAATTTCCACCAAATCCAATTCGAGTTGATCAGCAATTCGCATGGCTTCTTCAAATGTAAAAATGCCCTGTTCAACGTTGTCTCCTACCAAACGTACTTCTTTAAGCCCCTTTATTTTTTCGTTTATTCTGTTGGGTTGTTCTTTCTCTCTACCCCTCTGAGGCCTGATGGTTAATTGCTTAGCTATTGTTTGTTTCCTCCCTAAATTAAATTGTGAATTAAAACCTGTTTTGCATTTTTGAGCGCGCAAATATAATACATTTTTTTGGATTACACATACTGTCACTCAAATTATTATAAAAATTGAAGCAAAATATTTTTAATCATCAAAAACTCTTGCTTTTGTGTAAAAAAAAGAGTACTTTTGCTGCACTTTTTTGAAAAAGAAAGTGTGATGGGAAATTAAGCGACTGATCACTTAATAACGAACGCTTAAATTTTGAGTAACACAAATTATTTTAAACAAATGAAAACATTTGAATTAAAAGGTTCAGTAAGAGCTGACCTTGGTAAAAAAGCTTCGAAAGCAGAGCGCGTATCAGAAAATGTACCATGTGTACTGTACGGTGGCGCCAACAACGTTCACTTCACTGCAACAGCCAGCGATTTACGTAAATTGATCTATTCTCCAGACGTATTTGTTGTACAGTTGGACATCGACGGACAGAAATGCAACTCTATCATGAAAGCGCTTCAGTTCCACCCTGTTACCGACAAGGTTTTACATATCGACTTCTTACAGGTTACAGAAGACAAACCTGTTGTTGTTGAAATTCCTGTTAAACTCGAAGGATTGGCAGAAGGTGTAAAAGCCGGGGGTAAATTAGCGTTAGAAATGCGTAAACTGAAAGTGAAAGGTTTATACAATCAAATTCCTGAACGCATCGTTATCGATGTTACAAGCTTAGGTTTAGGAAAATCTATTCAGGTAGGCAATGTAACTGCTGAAAATCTTGAAATTCTGAATGCAAAAAACGCCGTTGTTGCACAAGTTAAATTAACAAGAGCTGCCCGTGGTGCTGCTGCTTCAGCCGCTGCTGCAGGCAAAAAATAATTTTTCGAATGAAATACTTAATTGTAGGATTGGGTAATATTGGTAACGAATACCACAATACCCGCCACAACATAGGATTCACAATATTGGACGCTTTTGCTAAAGCGTCCAATGTTTTTTTTAGCGAGAACCGTTACGGAGCTACCTGCGAAGTAAAACTGAAAGGTCGTACGCTTATTTTGCTGAAACCTTCAACTTTTATGAACCTGAGCGGCAACGCGCTTCGCTATTGGATGCAAAAAGAAAAAATCGAAATCGAAAACGTTTTGGTGATTGTAGACGACATAGCCCTGCCATTTGGCACTTTGCGGCTCAAGCCACAAGGATCGGATGCCGGACATAACGGACTGAAAAACATTCAGGAAATACTTGGACATAATAATTATGCCCGATTGCGATTTGGCATTGGCAATGATTTTGCCAAAGGCCGACAGGTGGAATATGTGCTTGGCAAATGGACCGAAGAACAAACTGCAGCTCTACCTGAACGTGCCGACCGCTGCATCGAAATAATTCAGAGCTTTTGCCTGGCCGGTATGCAGCTCACAATGACTCAGTTTAACGGCAAGTAAGATCTATTGACAATTAATAATTAACAGTTTAAAATCAGTGATCTGTCTATCATATCACATTGATTTATTAGCACATTGGCAAATTGACTTATTGGCATATTTTCACATTGGCATATTGGCACATTAACTTGTTGGCATATTAGCATATTAAATTTATGAAAACAGAAGTACGTATAGATAAATGGTTGTGGGCAGTTCGTTTATTTAAAACGCGCACCCTGGCTGCCGAAGCCTGTAAAAAGGGAAAAGTAATCATACAAAACGTTCAGGTGAAACCTTCGCGCAATGTGAAGGTTGGCGACGTGGTATGCATCAAGCGAAACCCTATTCTTTTTTCGTTCAAAGTAATTGCGTTGGCCGAAAACAGGATGAATGCCAAGCTGGTTGCAGGATTTATGGAAAACGTAACCACAGCCGATCAGCTTGAACTTATAGAACTGGCTAAACTTGCCGGACAATCGGGACGCGACCGGGGCACAGGCCGACCAACCAAAAAAGAACGTCGCGACATTGAAGAATTCACCGAACCGATATTCATGGACGATGAAGGTGACTGGGATTTTGACTCCGCGGATTCATAAAAACAGACATTCAACATCTCGTTTTTCATTCTTTTTTTGTAGCATCATACTACAAACCATAACCGTTCCGTTTTCAAAACAAAAGTAAGAATTTATGTTTATCGCCCACAAACTTAGAAAAGAAAATATCTGCGAATACCTGTTGTATATGTGGCAGATAGAAGACTTGATCCGTGCATTTAATTTAAACATCGACACCATTAACGAGCGTATTATTTCAAATTACCCGGTAAAAGATGAGGCTGAACGAAAATCGCTTTACGAATGGTACGAAAGTTTGATTGAAATGATGCGACTTGAAAACATTCAGGAAAAAGGTCATTTGCAACTCAATAAAAACATTATCATTGATCTGAATGACTTCCATGAACTACTCATTAAATCGGGAAAAGCTCCGGCTTATAATGCCAAATTTTTCCATGTACTCCCTTTTATAAGTCAACTTCGCACCAAGGGTGAGGCCGGACTGAGCGACCTTGAACTTTGCTTCAATTTCATGTATGGCATCATGGCACTTCGGCTGAAAAAAGCTGAAATTTCTCCCGAGACGCTTCAAACACAAACCGAGATAAGTAAATTTCTGGTACTGCTTGCCCGCAATTATCAGCTGAACAAAAACGGTGAGCTTGACCTTGAATCGTAGATTTCCGGAGACTGAAGTTTTTATATTTTTAAGTTTCAGAAAAAAAGCGTATTTTTGATGCGTTGTTTTACATGAAACATTCATCCTAAAAACTATATAAAAATGAAAGGTATTGTTCTCGCCGGGGGATCCGGTACTCGTTTATATCCTGTCACTAAAAGTATCTCAAAACAAATCATTCCGGTTTACGATAAACCGATGATATATTACCCTTTATCAGTTTTAATGCTTGCCGGCATTAAAGAAATCCTGATCATTTCTACGCCACAGGACATACTTTTGTATGAAAATCTGCTTGGAAATGGCGATGATTTAGGCATCAAACTCGTTTACGCCATACAACCCTCGCCCGATGGACTGGCTCAGGCTTTTATCATTGGCGAAGAATTTATCGGCGACGATAGTGTTTGTATGGTACTTGGCGACAATATTTTCTACGGATTTGATTTTACACGCACGCTACGCGAAGCAGCCCAACTCAAAGATGGCGCAACTGTTTTCGGGTATTATGTAAACGATCCCGAACGTTACGGCGTTGCCGAATTTGATGCGAACGGCAAAGTACTCAGCCTCGAAGAAAAGCCACTTCAACCAAAATCAAATTACGCTGTAACAGGTTTGTATTTTTACAGCAACGATGTGGTAAAAAAATCGAAAGGCCTGAAGCCATCGAAACGTGGTGAGCTTGAAATCACAGACCTTAACCGTTTGTACCTTGAAGAAGAACGTTTAAGTCTGAAAATGATGGGACGCGGCATGGCATGGCTCGATACTGGCACACACGACAGTTTGCTTGAAGCTTCAAACTTTATTGCCACCATCGAAAACCGCCAGGGACTGAAAATTGCCTGCCTGGAAGAAATTGCTTTCCGCAACGGATATATCAACAAAGAACAACTGCTGAGATTAGCCGAACCGCTGAAGAAAAATCATTACGGCGAATATCTTATAAAAATTGCCAACGAAGTAAATTAGTATTGAATGGAAATTATAAAAACACCGATTGAGGATTTAATCATTATAAAACCCCGCGTATTCGAGGATGCGCGTGGTTTCTTTTTTGAGTCGTACAGCGAATTAAAATACAATGAAGCCGGCATTAATATTAAATTTTGTCAGGACAATCAATCAAAATCGGGTTACGGTGTAATACGCGGTCTGCATTATCAACTCCGGCCACACAGCCAATCGAAGCTTGTGTCGGTCATCAAAGGAGCAGTCTGGGATGTGGCCGTAGATTTGAGAGCCTCCTCTCCCACTTTCGGACAATGGTACGGAGTTGAACTCACCGAAGAAAATCACTTGCAGTTTCTCGTCCCACAAGGTTTTGCACACGGATTTTCTGTTCTGAGCGAAACAGCCATTTTCTCATACAAATGTGATGATTTCTACAATCCGGCTCTGGAAAGAGGTATTATGTACAACGATCCCGCGTTGAATATCGATTGGAAAATTCCGGCTGACAAAGCCCTTATTTCGGAGAAAGATACTAAACATCCCTTATTTATTCATGCCGAAAAAAACTTCTGAAATAATGAATATTCTAATAACAGGAAGCAAAGGACAACTCGGAAACGAAATGCAGCTGGCGGCTGTTCGATATCCACAGTTTAATTACATTTTTACTGATATCGACGAACTTGATATTTGCGACAAAGCCGCTCTCGAATCTTTTGTAAAAGCAAATGCTGTGGATGTAATTGTGAACTGCGCGGCCTATACGGCTGTCGACAAAGCTGAGGATGATGTAGATTTGTGTTACAAAATCAACCGTGATGCTGTGGAAAACATAGCGCTCGTTGCTTCAGCCAATGGATTGAAAGTGATCCATGTATCAACAGATTATGTTTTTGATGGTACCAACTACATGCCATACACCGAAGACCAGGCTGTTTGCCCTGCCAGTGTTTATGGAAAATCGAAATTAGCCGGCGAAGAAGCGCTGACTGCCAACTGTAAAGAATCAGTCATTATCCGTACTTCATGGCTTTATTCATCGTTTGGAAATAATTTTGTGAAAACGATGATCAAACTCGGAACAGAGCGAGATGCGTTGAACGTAATTTTCGATCAGGTGGGAACGCCCACTTATGCTGCTGACTTAGCGGACGCCATACTAAAAATTGTAAGCGCCGAATCATTTGTGCCGGGCATTTATCACTTCTCCGACGAAGGCGTGTGCAGCTGGTACGACTTTACAAAAACAATTCACCGCCTCAGTAGCATCACTTGCAATGTGCAACCCATCGAGAGCAAAGATTATCCTACACGGACTCCACGCCCCCATTACAGCGTACTCAATAAGTCAAAAATAAAATCGACCTATCACATTCAGATTCCACATTGGGAGGAAAGTTTGATAAAATGTATTGAAGTACTAAACTCAAAATAAACTATACAAAAAGCGCGAACCGGACATTGACTTCGATTCGCGCTTTATATTGCTAATGTATTTGTCAAGATTAAACTCCCAATACGATATTAGCATCAATATTCAGTTTTTTACTTATTTCTCTAGCCTCTTTCCGCATTTTCAGCTTCTATAGGTTTGTACCAGCTTATTTTGCGCGATACAAACATTATGATTCCCAAAATAAGGAATAGACCTATACTTCCGGCCAACAATGCAATATCCTCGAGTTGCAACACCACATAAAGGAAAATGTACAGTGCTGCGAGGATAGTTGCAAGAATAGCTGTCTGCGTTTTGTTTTTGAAAATACTGTTGGCATAAACGGCAATTAAGGTTATAGTGGCAAAACTTGCTATCAGGTAAGCAATTGCAAAGTTAAGTTGCTCCGAAATTGACAAAAGCAAACTGTAAAAAAGCACCAGTGCTAAACCCACCAATAGGTATTGAACAGGATGAATTTTTTTGCGCGTAATAACTTCAACAAAGAAAAACACAACAAAAGTAAGTGCAATAAACATAATCGAATATTTAGCCGAACGCATATTTTGCTGATAATGATCCACAGGATCGACAAGATTTACGCCAAATGATGTGTCAGCAAACGATTTTGCTTCATTGTCGGTCCAGCATTCAGGGATGTTCCGGTTGAAATGCAACACATTCCATTTGGCATTAAAGCCACTGTCGTTCAACGTATATTCCGGCGAAAAGCTGCCAATAAATCCAGGTGATTTCCACGATCCGTGCACCTGTACCTGTGTGGTTTTTCCAGATGGTACAAAGTTGATATCTCCCGATCCGTTCAGTTTCAAACTGCAACTAAATACGACTCCCTTATCGTTCCATAAAGTTGCTGTATTTTTAAGCAATATAATCAGTCCCTGTCCTATCGCATCGTCAACGCCACCTGCTTCAGCCACAAAAGCTGTATTGTTCATCTTGAATTTCAAATCATTAGAAATACCCCTCAAATCACTAATTCCTATGCGCACATGGGCCTCATTCCACATTGCTTCAGCATTTGCAGGCAAAAATGCTTGCGGATTTTTGAAATTGCCATTCATTTCAATGTCGCTCTTGTACAAAATCGATTTATAAATACCGTAATGTCTTTCCTCGGGTGTAAGTTTTGTGTTGATTTTCAATTGTTCGGACGCGAGGAATAATTGATGCTTTTCAATGATCAGGTTTTTATCCTTATCAACACTTTTTATCTGATAAGGAATCACCAGAAATGGCCCGTTTACAGTTTGTGCATTGCTCCATTTGTCGTTGATCTTGGCAACTGTTTCTATGCTTCGCTGCTGACGCTCGAAAATAAGACTTTCGATCATAGCGCCGGGAATCAATAGTAAAATTGTAAGAATTCCGATAAGTACAGCTTTCCATGTGGCTGACTGACTGAATTTCTCAACCTTTTGAATGCTTTTTTCCATAATTCTGAATTGTTTTTTTGAATGAATAAAATATATAATTAAAAGTACTTTGATTTTCAAAGTATATAAATAAAAAAAATTAACGTATCAATTGTTCCAATGCATTTAGGTGATCCTGAAAAGCTGTGCGACCTTCATCAGTAATTGAATATTGTGTATTTGGTTTTCGCCCTATAAATTGCTTGCTCGATTGAATATAATTCAGCCCCTCCAGCGCTTTGATATGACTGGCTAAATTACCATCGGTCAGTTCAAGCAATTCCTTCATTGTGTTGAAGTCCACCCCATCGTTCACCATAAGCACCGACATGATGCCCAAACGAATGCGACTTTCGAATGCCTTATTGAGATTTGAGATAATATTTGGCATCGTGTTATTTCAAATCGTATTTTTTATACATAATCAATCCATACACAATATGGCAAAGCCCAAAGCCCAGGGTCCAGAAAATAATTCCATGACTAAGAAATATTGCAGCGCCAATCCCAAGCAGCACTTCGGTAATGCCAAGGTAATGAATTTCTTCAAAAGTATATTTCGATGCATTGATCAATCCAAGGCCATAAAATATAAGCGTAGTAGAAGCCACAATTTCCACATCTCCTCTCAACAAGCAAATGACAGAGAAAACGCCGCCCACAAACAATGGGATAGCCAGGTTATAAAGCGTCATTAAACTGGCTTTGTTCATCAGCTTCAGGTTTTTCTTTTTGGCTTTTTTCTTCGAAAAATAGACTGCAAAACCTATCGAAACAACAAGTACAATCATTGCATCGGCTAAAATGATCAATAATTCCTGATAACGGTTAAAATCGGTTGATGCCGGTTGACGCAACAGGTAGAAATACGCAAAAGCTGCTCCAATAATGGCTGTTATACCGGCCAACACTCCCGATAAACCGCTTAACGACAAAAATTTTGATGACTTTTCCATCATCTCCCGAATGGCTCTGATATCTTCTATTTGCTTTTCCATATTACATAAAAGTACTTTGAAATGCAAAGTAAATGGAATTTATTGAAATGACAAAACATTTCGAAGTTTTTTTTCTAAAAAAGCTACGAAACTAATCTAAAACAGAAACCCCGCTCAGTTCTTCACTCAGCGGGGTTTAGTTATTTATTCTCACATTAATAAAGTTTTGAGGTATCTTCTCCCGGCAAAACTTCTTTCCGTAAAACATAATGAGCCTCGGAACTTGTAGGTGAACCCTGAATGGTGTAAACCTGAAAATACTCCCAGCCCATCTTGCTCATGTAATTTAGTGCATCCACAACGGAATTAAACTTGAGGTCCACGCCTTCCTTGTCAGTAAGTCTACGTTTACCGAGCACTTTCAGCGGCTGACCATAATCAACAGCAACATAACCATTGTGAACAAAACCGTCCTGAATAATAATTTCACAAAAACGATAAGTCGTTTTTGTAGAATTATTATCCAGTTGCTGAGCACTTAATATAAAACACGAGAACAATACAAAAATAACTATAAAACTAATTTTCTGTTTCATCTATGTAGTATTAAATGTTAAATGCAAATTTCATCAAAAAGAATTAATTTACAGCAATAGAGAATTTAACTTTATTGTTTTTTAACGCTATAAAATTTCGACATTTGCATCTGCAACGATTTAGATTTATATCGTACCAATCAAAACAAAAAAACCCTGCTCAGGATAATCCTGAGCAGGGTTTTATATTCAAGTCCCCTTTAGGGGATTTAGGGGGCTTCTAGTATTTATTCACCAAAGCATCCACTTCATCAGTCACAAGTTTAGCAAACTCAGCCACTTTCATAGTGCCTTTGTCACCTTCGCCCTGACGACGTACCGATACTTCGCCGTTTTCAGCTTCTTTCTCGCCTACGATAAGCATAAAAGGAATGCGTTTTAATTCGTTATCACGTATTTTACGACCAATCTTTTCATTCCGATCATCTACCTGTACACGAACATCTTGAGAGTTCAGTTCTTTCGCAATTTCGAAAGCATAATCGTTAAATTTTTCGCTAATTGGCAATACTACCACCTGATCGGGCGTTAACCACAGCGGGAATTTACCGGCTGTGTGCTCAATGAGTACTGCAACGAAACGTTCCATAGAACCAAACGGTGCACGGTGAATCATTACCGGACGATGTTTTGCATTATCGTCACCGGTATATTCCAGTTCAAAACGCTCAGGCAAGTTATAATCCACCTGAATAGTTCCTAACTGCCATTTACGACCGATAGCATCGCGCACCATAAAGTCGAGTTTAGGGCCGTAGAATGCTGCTTCGCCGGTTTCCACTTTTGCTTTCAAACCTTTCTCGGCACAAGCTTCGATGATAGATTGTTCTGCTTTTTCCCAATTTTCGTCTGAACCAATGTATTTCTCACGGTTGTTAGGGTCGCGCAACGAAATCTGTGCTTCGAAGTTTTCGAATTCCAACGCATTGAAAATAATAAAGATGATGTCCATTACTTTCAAAAACTCGTCTTTCACCTGATCGGGGCGACAGAAAATATGCGCATCATCCTGCGTAAAGCTACGTACACGGGTCAAACCATGAAGCTCACCGCTTTGCTCGTAACGATACACGGTACCAAACTCAGCCAGACGAACCGGCAGATCTTTGTACGAACGTGGTTTGAACTTGTATATTTCGCAGTGGTGCGGACAGTTCATTGGTTTCAACAGATATTCTTCGCCTTCTTCGGGTGTATGAATAGGTTGGAACGAGTCTTTTCCGTATTTGGCGTAGTGACCGGAAGTCACATACAATTGTTTATTTCCAATGTGCGGAGTCATTACCTGTTGGTAATCGAATCGGCGTTGAATTTTCTTCAAAAAATCTTCCAATCTCAAACGTAAAGCTGTTCCGCGCGGCAACCACATCGGAAGTCCTTTTCCCACCATTTCGGAGAACATAAACAATTCCAGTTCGCGCCCTATCTTGCGGTGATCACGTTTTTTGGCTTCTTCCAAAAGTACAAGATATTCATCAAGCATTTTCTTTTTAGGGAAAGTGATGCCATAAATACGGGTAAGCATTTTTCGTTTTTCGTCACCTCTCCAGTAAGCTCCGGCTACGCTCAACAGCTTGATAGCTTTAATTTCGCCGGTATTTGGCAAGTGTGGTCCACGGCAAAGATCGGTAAAATTACCCTGTGAATACAAGGTAATAGTTCCATCTTCTAAAGCACTGATCAATTCCACTTTGTATTCGTCACCTTTATCTTCAAATTTTTTGAGCGCTTCGGCCTTGCTGATATCGGTACGAACAATTGCTTCTTTGCGTGCAGCCAGTTCTACCATCTTCGCTTCGATGGTGGGCAGGTCGCCTTCTTTAATTACTGCAGAACCCGGATCTACGTCGTAGTAGAAACCGTTTTCGATAGCCGGTCCGATACCGAATTTAATGCCCGGATACAATTCCTGAAGGGCTTCGGCCATAAGGTGAGCCGATGAGTGCCAATACGCATGTTTGGCTTCTTCATCGTCCCATTTGTGCAACTTAATGGCAGCATCGGTTTCGATCGGGCGGCTAAGGTCCCAGATTTGTTCGTTTACTGTGATGGCAAGCACCTCTTGTGCAAGTCGTGAGCTGATACTTTCAGCCAGTTGAAGTCCGGTAATGCCTTTGGCAAATTCGCGTACCGAACCGTCGGGGAATGTTACTTTAATCATGTTTTTTGAACCTTACAAATGGTTTTTTAATTTTTGAGTTGCAAAGATAAGATTTTTTAGCCGTTCTTGTATGATGTTGGAATCACAAACATTTACTTAAAATTACATATTACAAAAAATAGAGATATTGTCAGCTTATTTTATCGTCACCATGGTTGCTCCAAATCCGTACTCACGAAACGAAGCATCCTGGAAATAATAGCTTTTATAGCGTGTTTTCAATAGTTTTTCCAATTCTTTGCGCAACACACCTTCGCCTTTTCCGTGAATAAAAACAATCTTTTGTCCTTTCCTGTTTTTATTTTCCTCAATAACTGCATGAAATTTATCCAGTTGCACCTGTAGCATATCGGCATTGCTCAAGCCGGTGGTGCTATCGAGCAATTCGTTGATATGCAAATCCACTTCAATCACATCGGGTGTCTGCGGACGTTTTATGATGCGTGGCCGTGCTGTTGTTTCCTCTTTCTGAAACATCGCCTTTTTGATTTCGTCGGGCGAAATATCCGACAATTTCTGGTTTTCTTTTTCAGAAACGATATTCACCATCAGCGCCAAATCGTCGAAATAATCGTTGGCAACAAAACTATGAAGTTTATAGAAACGGACTACATTTATTTTTATTTTTGCATCAATTACTTCCTGAGGCACATAATTCTTAGCTATTTTCAACGGGATCAACTGCACACGAATTTGCTCCCAGGCGTTGAGTTGCTCCTTGGTGACCGAAGTTAATTCCTCCTGCGTATTGGGTTCTATCATTCCGTTGGCGACAGATTCCCACTGATCATTTTCGCCATTTACAATATTATAGTACAGAAAATAGTTGCTATCGTTTATCAAATAACAATCATAAGCCGTAGTTTGCAATTGTTTGATATCAACAGGGAAAAAAGCAAGAAAAGCTTTGAGCGTTTCACCTTCGGGAGTCTCTATAATAGGTTGCGACCTCACCTCCAATACCTCTCCTTGAGAAGCTGGGAGCTGGGGCTCAGGCAATTTCGAAGAGAAATCTTTTTTTATAAAATTAGTTTCTTTGTTGATTTCGCCAACAGACACACATTCGCGTTCGAGTACCGGAATTTCAAATCCATCTTCGTCCTCTACATATATCAGTCGCTTCGCTTCATCGATACGGACCACTACTCCGCCACCTACAGCATTCAGAAAACGTACTGTATCACCTTTTTTTATCATCGTATTTTTTATTTTTTACCTAATCGTTTAATAATCTGACAATATAACTCACCAATTGGCACTTTAAAGCTTTTTAGTTACTTTTGCACAAAAATACAACAATTTTTTCGGTAAGCCACGTGAACCTAACAAAAGACAACAGCCCGATTTATATCGACGAATATAATTATCCTCTTCCTGATGAGCGCATTGCTAAATATCCTCTGACAAAACGGGATGCATCTAAATTATTGGTTTATAAAAATGGCGAAATCACCGAAAGTGTGTTTTCTTCCATTTCTGACTTTTTGCCCCACAATGCGCTCCTGGTTTACAACAACACAAGGGTGATACAAGCCCGACTTCTTTTTAAAAAAGATACAGGCGCCCATATCGAGGTTTTCTGTCTGGAACCGTTACAACCTGCCGATTATGCACAATCGCTGGGCTCAACTACCGAATGCGTTTGGAAATGTATGATAGGCAACCTAAAAAAATGGAAAGAAGGCAAGCTGAGCAAACAAATAGAATTGGCAGGTGAGAAATGTACATTTACTGCCGAACGACTTCAGACCGAAGGCAATACCCACTGCGTAAAGTTCAGTTGGGACAATGCCGCAATTCATTTTGCCGATATACTCGAAAATGCAGGCGAATTGCCTATTCCGCCTTATTTGCATCGCAAAACCGAGGAAAGCGATCTGACCACCTACCAAACCGTTTATTCAAAAATCAAAGGTTCGGTGGCAGCTCCCACAGCCGGATTGCACTTTACCGAAGATGTTTTTGAGGGCCTGAAACCCAAACAGATTACAATAGAAGAAGTAACGCTCCATGTAGGCGCCGGCACTTTTCAGCCTGTAAAAACACGCGACATTGCCGAACACCACATGCATACCGAAGTGATCTCGGTTCAACGCAGCACAATAGAAAATCTATTGAAGCAATTGGGCAATATCGTCGCAGTGGGAACAACCTCGGTAAGGACTTTGGAGAGTTTGTATTATATAGGATCTAGCCCCCTAAATCCCCCAAAGGGGGACTTACATGTTCTACACGTAGATCAATGGGCTCCATATCAGACAAAAGACAAGCTTACAACACGGGAGGCTCTACAAAACATCATTGATTACTTAGAAACTAACAACCTGACTACGCTTCATGCCGAAACGCAGATAATGATAAAACCGGGCTATAAATTTCGTGTAGTGGATGGTATGATTACTAACTTTCATCAACCTAAAAGCACCTTGCTTCTGCTTGTTTCGGCTTTTGTGGGTGGCAACTGGAAACAGATTTACGACTACGCGCTTGAAAATGATTTTCGTTTTCTGAGTTACGGCGACAGTTCGTTATTGTTAAAATAAATCATTCTATTTTTCTCTTGCACAACCCTTGTGTTTTTCGTGTTTTTGCGTAACATTTCATCAAATCCATAATTTACAAGGATTTTACTTTATGGAAAAAATTATCATTACTCTCCCCCTCGTTTGCAACGAGGGGTAAATGGTAAAGCGTTTTAAACGCAAAAAAGATAGTTTTATAATTAAAAATTGAAATATATCATCAGAAAATTACATATCTCTTTGTTATAAACAAACAACCATAAAACCCCTCGTTGCAAACGAGGGGGAGAGCCGATAAATTTAAAGAATATATTTTTGATTGGAAGATAAACCTACAGTTCTATGGCGATCTTTCAATAGCTATTTTACTTTATTATAGATATTATCTGTCCCAAATGGGAAATCGACATTTGTAAATTTAATTTGATTATTATTGATTATAATGATTTTGTATTTTTCAAATGAACTATTTAGATTAATTGTCTTATCGCTATTCAAGTGATAAAGTGTTACATCTATTCCATTTGAATCAATAATATATGCTCGTGTATATTTTGTATTGTCGTTGTTGTTAACGTGTGTATAATAATATTCACAAAAGCCATGTATGGTCATTTCTTTAGTTTCTCCATAAATATTTTTACCTATTATTGTCTCAGGTTTATCTATGTATGTCTCAGTAAAATTAAATGTTGTTGTTGTCCCAATTATGTCAGGGTTCGAAATAAATGAACCATTTAGTACTTGAAGTACTTTCAATTGCTCAACTGTAAATGGACTCTTTATTTCCTCCTCATTTTTTGAACAGCCTAAAAAAAGAGTTAATACGATTACATTAGTGATCAATGCAGTTAAAAATGTATTTTTCATATTTTTATTGAGGGCTTATATCCCATTCCTCCGATCGGTTGTTTACTTGTTATTCGTTTTCTTTCATTATTATCATATACGATAACCACACTGCAAATATATAATATTTTCTTTGTTATCACAAATGATAATAAAAAAAGTGAACGAATTTCAAATTTACATATTGATAGGCAAGAAGATTCGAGAAGTAAGAGAAAGTAAAGGGATTTCTCAACAAGAGCTTGCAGATCGTTGTAATTTTGAGAAATCAAATATGTCGAGAATTGAGGCTGGACGGACTAATTTAACTTTAAAATCATTGTTTCTTATTAGTAAGTCTTTAGATGTCCCTTTGAAATTATTTTTTGACATAGACTAAAAGAAACACCATTTAATTATTACAACTGCACTAAATTTAACTGTTAAATTTATAACTTAAAACAAAAAACCCGCTTAGTTATTCACTTACACTCCCCCTCGTTTGCAACGAGGGGTAAATGGTAAAGCGTTTTAAACGCAAAAAAGATAGTTTTATAATTCTACTTTACCACAATAAAATATTAACCACAAAAGGATACAAAAGAATCACAAAAGGAAGAAAATTAAATTAGTCATGATACAAAAAACACATTTTCATTGTTGAGAATTATTTCTTTTGTTGACTTTTGTATCTTTTTGTGGTTCAACTATCATTAAAAATTTGATTGTGTTTTAATTTAGTAAAGTAGAAATAATTAAAAACTGAAATATATCATCAGAAAATTACATATCTCTTTGTTATAAACAAACAACCATAAACCCCTCGTTGCAAACGAGGGGGAGAGCCGTTAGCTCATTAGTATTTTCATAACAATTGAAAAACAAGCTTTCATGAAAAACATCTTACAATCAAATATTTTTTTGAATATGAAACACATTTTTATATCCATCATTTCATTAGTCATATCAATCATCGCAATTGGGTTATGCACTATTCAGGTAACACCTTCATATTCAATAAACGAGCAAACCTACATAGGAATCATTGCAACATTAATTGGAGTGCTTGTTACTTTTGTTGTTGGTTATCAAATTTTAAACACCCTAACATTCAAAGATGATATGAGAAAATTTGAAGAAAAAACAAAGGAGATTGACAAACTCAAGGACGAACTCTATTTATTAGAAAATAAGTTAAAAGAGAACTTTGAATTGTCATCCATCCGCTTGGAATATAGCAGTGAAGGCTGGACTTATAGTGGCGAAGGGTTTAAAAGAACTCATAAAATGTTGATTTATTCTTTGAATTGTAAGAGAGATGATTATACTGAGATATATGGCCTTTTAAGAACTTTTATTTCAGAACTAAACACAAGAAGTTTATTTGGACCTGGTTGGGTATTAAACACATCTAAGGATACTACTAATCATTCTATTAACTCTATTAATGAGGGTAGAAAGTTATTAGCTGATGCAATAAACGAATACGATATGGAAATTAAGAAAGATCAAAAAATAATCCGTAATCATGATAATTTTGGACAGATACGTTCAGAGTATGAAAGAATAATGAAAAGATATCTGAAAAGAATTGAAGAGTATAGAAATGAGCCTGCAAAAACTCTTTCTCAACAAGATAAAGATGAGTATCTAAAAGATTAGATAAATCAACACTATAATAAAACTCTACATAGTGTAAGTCTCAGCGAATCGTGGACTTGTGCTGATAACCTTTTCACTCCACTTCCACATTTTAATTTTAACTCAAAAGACTTTCAGGAAACTTTGATTCATTTACTATTGATTCATTTATTGTCTGAAGCTGTTTTAAAACTGTCATGGTCTCTCTGTATTCTCTTGCCTCTGCTACTTTTGTGAATTCAATTTCAGCGTTTGCATGTTCTTTCACAAATTCTTCAATTTCTTCAAGACTCACCTGAAAAAATTCCTTTCTTCTATTTACGCGATTAATACGCTTGTCATTAAACTTTTTGTGTAGTTCATATTCTAATTGTGGAGCATTTTCGGAAAATATGGTAGCATGAACATCAAATCTAAATGGAACAGAAGCATTACTTAATTCATCAACCCTATCTTTCGGGTCAAGTCTACGAGTCATACCAATTTTATAAATATCTTCTCCCAGAGTACCTATATTTGAAATGACATAAATATATCCAACTTTTGTAGTTTGAGCTAAAGCAATAGCTCTTTCTTTCTTCTCTTGAGCTTCCTTTATTTGAGCCTCTAATTCTTTAACTTTAGCATTAAGCGCATCAACTTCACTCGGTGTCACGATTCCAAATTTCTGTTTGACTTTTTCTAATGCTTTTTGTAAGTATCTTTCTTCTTCTTCGGCTTCACGTTCGGCTTTCTCGTAGTCTCTGAGTGCTTTTTCTTCTTCTCTAATTTGCTCACGTATTCTTTTCTGTTCTTCTTTTTCTTCGTATTTTTTAAGCTGATATTCATAATTCAACTGTAACTCTTCCAACTTTAAATAAAGAAATTCTTTTTGGATTTCAAGAGAGTCAACAACACCAAACTGATTTAATTTTTCAAATGTTTTAATGATTCGTTCTTTTGACTTTTCGACATTATTCCATTTAACCCTTGAAATTAGGCTATTGCATTCGCCATTAAATGCTAACAACCATAATTTCTTATGCTTTTTGGTCATTCGACGTCCCTCGGCCACGCTATTGTTTACAGTCCATTCAATACGACACAATATCGCTTTGTCTTCATCAATTAATGCTTTTTGCTTCTCAAAGTTAGATAAAATTTCATTTTTAAATACTTCTGTATCATCGTAATTAAATCTTGGTTGATAAAGACCAAAAGAGCCAATTTCAATAGTATCTTTGAAAATTTCAATCTCTTGATTTAAGCTGTTATAAATACTCAATCCTTCGAGATATTTTTCATTCAGTTCAATTCTTGCACTAATCAGATCATTCAATGCAATTTTCTTTTTTTCAAATTCTATGTCGTGTTCTATATATAGAGAGTACTTTGAATTTAATTCATCATTTCTTTGCTTAAGATCTTTATTTTCTGAATTGACTTTTTGTAATTCAATATTTAACAATAAAATACTATCCTCCTTTTCTTTTAAAGATTCTTTTAGAGAACATAACTCTTCTTCTTTCTCTATAAGAAGCTTGGTCTTTTCATCAACTTTTTGCTTTAATGCTTGATTTTCCGAGTTGACTTTTTGTAATTCAATATCCAACAACGAAATACGACCCTCCTTTTCTTTTAAGGTTTCGTTTAGTGAACACAGTTCTTCGTCTTTCTGTATAAGAAGCTTGGCCTTTTTGTAAAACATAATTTTCTAATTTAGATCTTAATTCCATTTCTCAAATAAAGTAATGTCCAACAACCAATATATCCCTAATTGCACACTTTGTTCATTCATAAGATATCATCTGCATTAATTCCCTGTAAACCTTAATCATTTTTGGAAGAATGGCGTTTTATTTTCAGTTTAAATACATCATTAAAATTTGGTTCCATATTATAATACATTATTTTTGAGTTCTGTGTTAGTTTTTTTACAATTTCTTTTTCTGTCTCAGTACATTTATAACCGAAATAGATAGCCTCAATTTCTGCATTTTCTTTCATAGGTAATGCAATAAAGTCTTCTTCGCAATCCGCATTATACGATATAAGGCGAACTTCGTTTTCGTACGACCAATTATAATCTTTTCGTAGAAAGCCAGTAGCTATTGACATTTTCGGAACATTCAAATCAACTATTTCATTTGGCTCTTCACCATAAACTATCTTTTTAAGACAAACATAAGGTTTATTCAACTCCGCTTTTCGCTTTGAACCTACAAAATCATTTTTAAGTCTATACTTCACACAAATACCTTTGTGACCATTGGCATAATGTGACCACATTAGGATATTTTGTGGTATTGTATTATCTGATTTCATAGTATCAGTATTCGCACAAAATGATCTGATTCTATAGTATTGATATGACTTTGCCAAATTGCGTAAATGTTTACTATACTTCTCGCTTTTGTTGTCTATATTTACATGTCTAAGATTATTCTCATCAAGCCACATCATAACCAAACTGTCAAATGGGTCATTCATACATTTGGGCCTTACCAATGTAATTGTATCATTAGCCAAATCGGCATAAGTATAATTATTACAGACTCTAAAACTGTAAACAACAACTCCCTTTTCTTCGTTTCCCTGAAAATCTGTTTCAATTTGAGATAAACAATATTGATATCTTCTGAAATAATGCATTGATTTTGTATCATCTAAATATGACCATATCTGACCAGCAAGGGGATAGAAAACTTTTGCATCTTCAACAAGTTTGTTTGTTATGTAATCAATAACAATCGGATCAGTTTTCAAATTAGCCTTACAACTAATTACATTTTCAAACTTGGTAACTAATTCATCAATAAAATCAGAAGCTTCTTTCATTTTCAAATCATCTTTATTTATTATTGCCTCTTTGAAAGTTGCGTTTGCACTTTCAAGCAACTGCATATATTGATGCCAATCAATATAATCGCTAATTATATTTTTATCCATAATATTATTTTGTCACATAAACCTATTCACCAACAAAGTTACAAAAACTATTTAACAATACAAACAATTAAAAATCAGCAACAATACGCTCAATTATTCAAAATATTAGGGGAATAAGGCATTCAGCGGTTGATTGCACAGTTATCCTCTTCAATTTTATGTCGTAAAACATAAAAAAACACTTCAAAATAATTCACTTTAAAGTTCTTATTTTCACAAGAAAGCAATATATTTACGGCGTGTTTACAAGCTGTATTTTACAGACGGATTCCGAAAGAAAAAAATCTCAAATCAACGGAAATATGATAACTACAAACAATACTCCACCAAACAATTAACCGCCACCGCTCACAAACGGATAGTTCGGTCATTGATCATTTCCTTTTCAGGTGGCGCAAATTACACTCAGGTGACTAAGAAAATAGTTTTTTTTTCGAAAGTATTAACTCATAAATTTATCAACATTATGCCAATACAATATTCGTTGATACAACGTGTCAACCCTAAAGATACAACTGCACCGCGCAAGTTTTATGCAATAGCCAAAAGTAGTGGAGAAGAAACCACCCGACAGTTAGCATCAGAAATCAGCAAACGCAATGGGCTAAGCATAGCCGATGTTTATGCAGTACTCGAAGCTTTTATCGACCTGATTCCTGAAAGACTGGCCGATGGTAAAATTGTAAGATTAGGTGACTTTGGTAGTTTTAGCCTGACTTTAAGCAGCGAAGGCACAGCTACTGCAGAAGAATTCACTTCGGCGCTTATCAAAGGCAATAGTCTGAATTTCCGTCCGGGCAAACTAATACAGAAAGCCCTCGACACAGTAGATTATGCAAAAGTAAGCGATTAACTTACAATACATTACTTAGCGTGCAAGCAACAGTTGATTGATTGGCTGAAAAGTCGTGATCAACAGCCTAAAAAATCATGCTTATGATTTTAAAAATCGTGAGCATGATTTACTCAACTCATAAGCATGATTTCATCAAGTCATGCTTATGATTTTTTCAAGACTTAATCATCAGTTTTAGGGAGGCCCTTTACATCGGCTCATCATCCACCCTATCAATTAACTAAAATCATCCTGACACAGCCTATCGCATTCGTTGAATTTCGGAGAGCGATCATTTTTTTCATTTGCACAAACTTTATATTTTTGTTACTTTTGCGATACTTTTCAAAAAAAAACTACTAAAGTTTATAGCATTTACTTCATGGAAAAAATTATCATCCTCGATTTCGGTTCGCAAACCACACAACTTATAGGTCGCCGTTTGCGCGATTTGAATGAATACTGCGAAATTTTGCCCTACAACAAGTTTCCCGAACAAACCGACGAAATCAAAGGTGTGATTCTTTCGGGCAGCCCCTTTTCGGTATATGATCCAACAGCCTTCAAAGCCGACTTAAGTGCCATTCGGTCTAAATTCCCGGTACTTGGTATCTGTTACGGCGCTCAATTTATGGCCTACACGTCGGGCGGAAATGTTGAAGCAGCCGGATCACGCGAGTATGGTCGTGCTAATCTGTCGTATATCGACTCAGAAGATCCGCTTTTCAAAGATATTCCTGTCGGATCGCAAATATGGATGTCGCATGGCGATTCGATAACAAAAATTCCTGATCATTTCAAAAAAATAGCCAGCACCAACGACGTAGAGCTGGCTGCTTATAAAATAGAAGGCGAACCAACCTGGGCTGTTCAGTTTCACCCCGAAGTTTACCATACCCTGGATGGAATTGCCCTGCTCGAAAACTTTCTTAAAATTTGCGGCTGTAAACGCGACTGGTCACCAGCATCGTTTGTAGAATCGACCGTTGCTGAGCTGAAAAAGCAATTAGGCAACGACAAAGTGGTATTAGGCCTCTCGGGAGGTGTCGACTCTTCGGTTGCAGCCGTATTGCTCCACAAAGCCATTGGCAAAAACCTCACTTGCATATTTGTAGATCATGGTTTATTGCGAAAAAACGAATTCGAAAACGTAATTAAGGATTACGAACACCTCGGACTGAATGTGATAGGCGTGAATGCCAAAGAATATTTTTATAAAATGCTCGAAGGCGTTTCCGACCCGGAGAAGAAACGCAAAATCATTGGCGCAGGCTTTATCGATGTCTTCGACAAGGAAGCCAACAAAATTGAAGATGTAAAATGGTTAGCCCAGGGCACTATTTATCCTGACATTATCGAGTCGCTCTCCATCACCGGCACTGTGATTAAATCGCACCACAATGTAGGCGGCCTTCCCGACAAAATGAAACTGAAACTTTGCGAACCGCTTCGTCTGCTTTTCAAAGATGAAGTACGGAAAGTGGGAACCGAGTTAGGCATGATGCATCATCTGATTAAACGTCAGCCGTTTCCAGGTCCGGGATTGGCTGTCCGCATCCTTGGCGACATCACTGTCGAAAAAGTGCGCATTCTACAGGAAGCCGATGACATTTTTATCAACGGTCTCCGCGAATGGAACCTGTACGACAAAGTTTGGCAGGCAGGCGTTATTTTACTGCCTGTACAATCAGTTGGCGTTATGGGCGACGAACGCACCTACGAAAATGCCGTTGCCTTACGTGCAGTTACTTCCACCGATGCCATGACAGCCGATTGGGCGCAACTGCCTTACGAGTTTTTGGCAAAAATGTCCAACGAAATCATCAACAAGGTAAAAGGCGTCAACCGCGTGGTGTACGATATAAGTTCGAAACCACCCGCAACTATTGAGTGGGAATAAAGGCCCCCTAAATCCCCCCAAAGGGGGACTTCAAGACTAATCCTCTATAAGAAAACATCAAATATAAAAGCTACACGCACTCAAAAGTCCCCCCTTGGGGGGATTTAGGGGGCTGGAAATTCAATGATAGACACCCATTCACATATCTATTCTGAGGAATTCGACTCTGATCGTAATGAAGTCATTCTTCGTGCTCAAAAGGCAGGTGTAACAAAAATCATCCTGCCGAATGTCGACAGTGAATCACTTCCCCGCATGTTGCAGCTCGAGTCGGAATATCCGGGCTACTGTTTTGCTGCCATAGGACTGCATCCCACAAGCGTGAAGGAGAATTACGCCGAAGAGCTGGCAATTGTAAAAAAGGAATTAGAACGAAGAGAATATATTGCCATTGGCGAAATAGGCATCGATTTGTATTGGGACAAAAGTTTTTTGAAAGAACAAATTCAGGTTTTCGTCCAACAAATTGAATGGGCGCTCGAATACAATTTACCAGTCATTATTCATGTGCGCGATTCATTCAGCGAAACTATGCAGATGTTGGAACAATTTCGGGGCAAGGGGCTCAAAGGAGTTTTTCACAGTTTCACAGGCACCATCGACCAGGCAAGAGAGATTATTGAATTCGGTGGATTTTATATCGGCATCAATGGAATTGTTACCTTTAAAAACTCAGGACTCGATGCCGTGGTGGAGCAAATCGATGCACAATATTTATTGCTCGAGACCGATGCGCCTTACCTGACGCCCACACCTTTTCGGGGAAAACGCAACGAAAGCGAACATTTAACTTTAATAGCCGCAAAGCTTGCCACAATATTCAACATCAATTTTAACCAGATAACGAGGATAACAACTGAAAATGCATACAAATTGTTTAAAAAACTGATTTAATCGATTAAATTATCGCATTTTTCGGTCAAAATAAATATTTCTTGCACACAAAATTGAATAATTATATTGTAATTCATAATTTTTTCTTAACTTCGCCCCGATTTGGAGAGGTGCTCGAGTGGTTGAAGAGGTACGCCTGGAAAGCGTATATACGGTGTGGAATCGTATCGAGAGTTCGAATCTCTTCCTCTCCGCAATTTTCTAACAATGAGAGAATTAAAAACAAATAAAATAAAAACAAAAATTAAAAATCTTTAAAAAAAAGTAAAATGAAAAAGGTATTTGCAATCTTATCAATCGTAGCAATTTTCAATTTTGGAAGCACATTGAATGTAGTAGCGCAAGATTCTACTGCAACTGAGCAGGTAGCAGCAACTGATTCGGCTGTGGCTGTAACTGACACAACTCAGGTTACCGAGGAAGCGGCAGCTCCAGTAGCAGAAGAAGGTGGTATGCACAAAGCGTTGAAACAAAAATTTATTGAAGGGGGCGCCGGCTGGATGGCTCCAATCGCATTCTGTCTTATCGTAGGTTTGGCTCTTTGTATCGAACGTATTCTTTATTTGAGTCTTTCTTCTACAAACACAAAAAAATTATTAAACAACATCGAAGAAGCCTGGAACAAAGGTGGTGTTAACGCAGCTCTTGAAGTTTGTCGCAACACTCGTGGACCAGTTGCATCTATCTTCTACCAGGGACTTTCTCGTTACGATGAAGGTATCGAAGTAGTTGAAAAAACTGTTGCTTCTTATGGTAGCGTTCAACTTGGTATGTTAGAAAAAAATCTTACATGGGTATCTCTATTCATTACACTTTCTCCAAGTTTAGGTTTCTTGGGAACAGTAGTAGGTATGATTCAGGCATTCGATAAAATCCAACAAGTAGGTGATATCTCTGCAACAGTAGTAGCAGGTGGTATGAAAGTGGCCCTTTTGACTACAGTATTTGGTCTTATCGTTGCAATGATTCTTCAGGTATTCTTTAACTACATCCTTACTTTGATTGAAAGCATGACCAATGACATGGAAGACTCTTCTATCTCATTACTTGATATCATTGTTAAACACGAAAAAAAATAATCTTCAAAAGTTTTTGATATGTCAAAATTAATTGGAAATATATCTAAATTCACAATATTAGTTCTGGGAATAATCTCTGTCATTTTAGTGGCATTGATTTATTTCGGAGGTAATGCAGAATCATTGATTGTCGGAGAGGACAGTTTAACGGTTCCTAAATTCACAGACACCTTAATTTACTGGTGTTATATTTTAATTGCACTTACAATTTGTATAACCTTAGGATTTTCACTGTTCGGTTTCGTTAAGAAACTCATTGAAAGCCCAAAAGACGGAGTAAAATCTCTTGCTGTTATAGCTGCATTTGTTGTATTGTTCGTAGTTGCATGGATGATTGGAAGTCCTGAAAAAGTTTCAATTATTGGATACGAAGGTACCGATAACTTTGGATTTTGGGCTCAATTTACCGATATGATTATCTATGCAACTTATGCATTATTTATTGCTATTATCGGTACAATTGCCGGAGCAGGTATTTATACAAAACTCAAATAAAAGAGTAAAACTTAAGTAAGAATAATTAAAATCATGGGAAAGAAAAGAAAAACCAGCGAGATTAACTCAAGTTCGATGGCCGATATTGCGTTTTTGCTCTTGATTTTCTTCCTTGTAACCACCTCAATGAGTACAACTACAGGTCTATCGAGAAGGCTTCCGCCTCCTCTTCCACCTGATCAGGTTATACCTCCTGTCGACGTTAACAAACGAAACATCTTCGTTGTTAAGGTAAACAGTCAGAATCAGTTGATGGTACAGGGAGAACTAATGGAATTGCAAGATTTACGTCAGAAGACAAAAGAATTCATTAAAAACGAAAATGATGATCCTCATTTGCCTGCAAAAATCGAAGAAAACATACCTTTACTTGGCACAATGTCCATTACTAAAGATCATGTTATTTCGCTTCAGAACGACGTAGATACACAATATCAAGCATATATTAACGTTCAGAACGAGTTGGTAGCTGCCTACAATGAATTGCGTAACGAATTAGCCAAAGAAAAATTTGGTGCTGGTTACGACGAACTTAATGAAGATCAACAAAAAGCAGTTCAGTCTGTATATCCTCAAAAGATATCAGAAGCAGAACCAAAAAACTATGGAGGGGTTAAATAAATGGCACAAATCAGAAAAGACAAAGAAAGAGAAACGCCCGCATTAGCAACTTCGTCGTTACCCGATATTATTTTTATGTTCTTGTTCTTCTTCATGGCTGTTACTACAATGAAAGAGGTTACTTTTAAAGTAAGAGTATCGCCTCCTATGGCTACAGAAGTACAAAAACTGGAAAATAAATCACTTACTAGATACGTGTACGTAGGGAAACCAATGGCTCAGTATACCAAAGCTTTTGGGTCTGAAACCCGTATTCAGTTAGGTGACGCTTTTGCCGATATTAATGAATTGCAGGACTTCATTGTAAGCGAACGTAGTGCGATGAATGAAAATGATCAGAATTTACTAACTGTATCGATCAAAGCTGATAAAGACACCAAAATGGGTGTTATTAACGACATTAAACAAACTTTGCGTAAAGCTTACGCTTTGAAAATTGTTTATTCGGCTAATAAACGTAACACTCCGTAAGTGTAATAGATATCAAATCAAAAAAAACCGTGAAAATTAGTTTTCACGGTTTTTTTATGTTTATAAAACGAATTAAAAATAGAATTTGTAAATAATTACCCACAAACCATCTCCGATCATAAATCGAGTAGTCCCTCGGGTAATTTCACGGAAATAGTCTTTTTCTTATGATCAACAGCCTGAATATAATCCAAACCGAATGGAATCAGCAGTTCGTCCTCGTCCTTACGATCGATCACAAGTAAAGTGTTTTCGGTGGTTTGATCTACTTCGGTAATCAATCCAATTTCGCCACTTACTTCATCAATCAGCAAAAAACCAACAAAGTAATCGAGCTCTATTTCTTCTGCTTCTACCTTATCGAGGTATTTCTTCTGCACATACAAAGTTAAGCCTGAAAAAGCCCTGGCTTGTTCGTCAGATTGGACACCCTCAAACTTAATCATACCGGTGCTACCTGACTTAAAACGGTATTCGTCGATATAAAAAGGAACAAATATGCCTTGAATCTCGATGATCATAAAATCGATATCTTCGGTATCAAATATGTCGGTAGTAAAGCTGAAAGTCATCTCACCGCTCACACCATGCGGTTTTACAATCTCTCCTATCGGAAAAACATCTTCTTTTAATATCATAAATACAATAATTCTAATTTAAACAATAAACATCAAGCGGCAAAAGTACTTAAAAAAAACAATCTGCAATAAAGAAAAATGCTTTCTTATCGATTTGTCAATTAATATGTTCATTTATGTCAAAAAATACACACAGCATTTTTTATATTGATTTATCTTTGAGCCTGTTATAAAAAGTCAATAGTAAACATTGTATTGCATTAAAACAGAACAAATTAATACAACGAACGCAAAACAATGAATTCGTCAGGCCTAATTAAGCCACAACATTAGGCAGTACAAAGCGTTAAATAAAAAGAATTGAAAATAAAATAATATGACACAACAATTAAGGAAAAGCATCTTTCCTCTACTGGTTTCACTGTTAATATCAGGCATTGCATCTGCAGGCAATTACAACACCATTTCAAATAAAGAGATAAAATCGTATTATAAAAATCTCCCTTTCGAAATGGAAAATATAAAAGTGCCTGTTTTTAAAAAGAACGAGGTTCGTATTACTGAATTCGGGGCTGTGGGCGATGGAGTTACACTCAACACACTTGCCTTCGAAAAAGCAATCAAGCACATCACATCAAAAGGCGGTGGTACCATCATCATCCCCGAAGGCATCTGGCTTACCGGCCCCATTACTTTAGTGAGCAATATCCATTTGTTTACAGAGCAAAACTCATTTATTATTTTCACCCCTGACTTTAATCAGTACCCGATTGTTGATGCTATATTCGAAGGATTAAACACAAAACGTTGCCAGTCGCCCATTTCGGCAAAACATGCAACCAATATTGCCATTACCGGATATGGTATTTTTGATGGATCAGGTGATGCCTGGAGGCCTGTGAAGAAAGACAAAATGACCGATCGACAATTCAAAAATCTGATCAAGAGCGGAGGAGTTTTAAGTCACGATAAAAAAACATGGTTCCCATCCGCAGCTTCGCGTCGGGCACAGGAAATGTGTGTCGACCAAAATGTACCTGTTGGACCAACCACCGATGCAGAATGGAACGAAATAAGAGATTTCCTTCGACCTGTAATGCTTAATTTTGTACATTGTAAAAATATTTTGCTCGACGGAGTGACCTTTCAAAACTCACCTGCATGGAACATCCATCCTTTGATGTCGGAAAACATTATTCTTAACAAAGTAACAGTGCGTAATCCATGGTATTCACAAAATGGAGATGGCATCGACCTGGAGTCCTGCAAAAACACATTGATTGTCAACTCAAGTTTCGACGTAGGCGATGATGCTATTTGTATGAAATCGGGGAAAAACGAAGATGGCAGAGCCCGAAATATACCGACAGAAAATGTAATCGTTGAAAATTGTGTTGTGTATCACGGACATGGTGGATTTGTTGTGGGAAGCGAAATGTCGGGCGACGTACGCAATATCAAAGTAAGCAATTGCAGGTTTCTGGGCACTGATGTGGGCTTGCGTTTTAAAAGCACACGTGGGCGTGGTGGAGTTGTTGAAAACATTCACATACAGGACATCTTAATGACCGACATCCCTACAGACCCTCTGCTTTTTGACTTGTATTACGGAGGCAAAGGCACCACCGACGATGATTATACCGAAATGCAGGATACCGAAACAGTAATTCCAGAAGTAACGGTTGAAACTCCGGCATTCAAAAATATTTTTATAAAAAACATAGTTTCTACGAATTCGAACAGAGCCATGTTTTTCAATGGTTTACCCGAAATGCGCGTTGAGAATGTAGTTATCGAAAACTCTTCATTCACGTCAACTATAGGAGCCGTCATTAATCAGGCTTCAGGTGTAACCATGAAGAATATCAAAATTGAACACAAAAAAGGGAATATACTACAAATAAAAAATGTCGACAACGGACTTTTCGAAAATATAACGAACTTCAAAGGAGAGAAATTGCCAATTTTAAAAGAAGGAGTTAATAAAGGTATTGTTGTAAAATAACATCCGTTTTCACAAATCAAACCGAAACGCAAAGATTACCTTTGGTATCTTTGCGTTTTTCAGTAACAGACTACAAAAGAACAAATTCCATGAAAACAAGAATTCTTATTGCTTTACTTCTGAGCATAACCGTTGGGGCACAAAGTACCAACCTGAACCTCAACGCTAAAAACCCTAATGATACTGAGCTTAAAAATGCAGCAGTAGTAGTGCGTTTCGATGATCTGAAAAAAATATCGCCAGCCAATCGGGAGAAAACAGCTGTTTATATAGATGGCAAGCAAATAAGCAGTCAACTCGACGACCTCAACAAAGATGGAATAATGGATGAGCTGATATTTCTACTTGATTTCAAAGCCAACGAGAGCAGAAAAGTGACGATAAAAACAATATCGCCCAAAAAACGACTGAAGTTTCCGACCGAAGTATATGCCGACCTGATTGTAAAGGAAAAAGATGGCTCTCATAAATTTGTGGACGAAGTTTCGTCGACACAAAATAATATGTACAACGCTTTACATCATCATGGCGTGGCTTTCGAATCGTCTCTCATTGGATATCGGATTTACTTCGACAACAAAAGTACGATTGACATTTATGGAAAAAAGAAACAGCAACTTGAGCTCGCTGCTACGGGTTGGTATCCTACCGACGAACAAGCAGATGCAGGTTTTGGCGATGATGTACTCCGTGTGTTCGGATCGGTTGGCGTGGGCACCGTAAAAGGCTGGAATGGTAAAAAAGCAACTCACATCGACAAATTCGAAAAACGCACCCAACGGATTGTAGCTACCGGAAAACTGCGCACCATTGTAGAAAGCGAAGTGGAAGGATGGGCATACGAAAATAAGAAAATAAACATGAAAGTGCGTTACACGCTTTATGCCCGCCACCGCGATGCTATATGCGAAGTAATAGCTTCGGAAGATATCAGCAACCTGGCCACCGGAGTGCAAACAATAGCAGGAGGACCTACATTTACAGACTCGAAAGGCTTAACAGGCTCGTGGGGTACCGATTTTCCGGTAACTGATACTTTGAAATTCGGAAAACAAAGTTGTGGACTCGGCGTTTATGTTCCTGTACCATTTGCCGGTGTGCAGATAAGCGAAGGTTTAAACAACTTAATCCTGATGCCTTACAGGAAAGGAGAAATTCTTCGATTCTACCTGACGGCGGCTGCCCAGAAAGAAGAATACACAGCTTTTGATTCGGCCGAACAATTTTTCAGCTATCTCGAACAATGGAAAAAAGGACTAATGCCCATTGAAGTGAATTACTAAATTTACTCCTTCAGGCGTTTCAACAATAATTCCACTCCTTTTTCTACATCATTGGTCTCCTGTAAGGCTTTGATAAATGCGCTTCCTATAATGGCTCCCGACGAGTAGCGATTCACCATATCGCGAGTCGATTTATTGGAAATACCGAAACCTATCAACCGTGGATTCTTAAGATTCATTGCATTAATACGATTAAAGTACTCCACCTTGCTGTCGAAAGACTGCTGTGTACCGGTAACCGCTGCCGACGACACCATATAAATGAAACCATTTGTATTGTCGTCGATTTGGCGAATACGTTCGTCGGAAGTTTCGGGGGTAATAAGGAAAATAAATTCAAGGCCGTAACGTTCGGTGACTTCCTTGTATTCAGCCAAATAATCACTCATTGGCAAATCAGGAACAATCATTCCATCTACTCCTACCCTGCTACACTCACGACAGAAATCCTCAAATCCGAATTGAATAATCGGATTAAGATAGCCCATCATCACCAACGGAATATGGATATGTTCGCGCACTTCGGTAAGTTGATCGAAAAGTTTACGGATACTCATTCCATTTTTCAAAGCCTGCTGACCACTGTTTTGAATTACAATCCCATCCGCCATCGGATCGGAGAAAGGAATTCCAATCTCTACCAGATCGACGCCATTGGCTTGCAAAGATTTCAAAACAGGCAAAGTATCATCAAGTTTAGGAAAACCTGCTGTAAAATATACTGAGAGGATATTTCCTTTTTTCTGTTCAAATAATTGATTTATTCTGTTCATAATGTTTATATCTAAAGTTGACATCAATAAAGTGTATCAACTGTCATTTTTGTTTTGTTGGTAAACAATTATCTCAATTTCTTTAAAAAAGCACTTAATAGCTCCACTGACTTCTCTCCCGGGCGGATTTCAAATTTACTATTCAGATCGACGCCTTTAAATTTCGGATGATTGATCTTCAAAATTGCTTCAACATCATCGGCTGCAATACCACCACTCAGAAAGTAAGGTGTTTCACCCCTGTATTCATCCAACATTTCCCAGTTAAATTTCAGTCCCGAACCACCATAAGCATCAGTTTTTGTATCGAACAAAAAATAATCGCATACACCTTCGTATCGTTTTGCAGGAATGAAATTGATGGCTTCCGCTATCGGGAAAGCCTTTATTACAATCAGTCCTGCCTCTTTTAGTTGAGCACACATGCTTACCATTTCGGAGCCATGCAGCTGTACGCCATTCAATTTGTATTTATACACTATCGTAAGAATATTTTCAAGATCTTCATTCACAAAAACCCCGATTTTTTTGATCGACGCCGGAATGGCATCCAATACTTCCGGGCTTAATGGTTCGGCATACCGGGGTGATTTTGGATAAAAAATAAATCCCATAAAATCGGGATGCAGAGCCGCTACAGCCTGTATGTTTTCGGGATATTTCATCCCACAAATTTTGACAAGCCGCTCTTTTCTTTCCATAAAAGAATGAGTTGAAATTGTATCTGACTCTGAATTTTTCATCACATTACAAGTTTAAAGTCACCTTAAGCCGGATTTAATGAACTGATAAAATTTACCAGTACCGATGCCGGATTTTCTTCTTTCATGAAATTTTCGCCCATAAGGAAGCCCTTATAACCTACAGCACGCAGTTCTCTGACAGTTTCAGTTTTCGAAATTCCACTTTCACTCACTTTTACAAACTGATCGGGAATAAGCGCGGCCAAATCAAACGAAGTCTGAATATTTTGTTCAAAAGTTTTAAGATTTCGGTTGTTTACGCCCAACATATCTACAAAATCGTTGGCATGCCCCAGTTCTTGTTCATTGTGCACTTCGAGTAATACTTCGAGGCCAAGTTCATGCGCTTTACTTGCCAACTCTAAGGTTTGTTTCACTGTGAGCGCTGCTGCAATCAGCAAAACAACATCGGCACCCATGGCTTTAGCTTCGTAAAGTTGATATTCATCAATCATAAAATCTTTCCGCAACACTGGACAAGCGACAAACTGACGCGCAGCCATAATATCGAGTGGCGAGCCGCCAAAAAACTCCGAATCGGTAAGGATAGAAATGCCCGAAGCACCTGCAGCGCTATATCCGGCCGCTACCTCAACAACATCAGCCTCCTCGTTGATCCAACCCAACGAAGGTGATTTACGTTTAAACTCTGAAATAATGCCCGATTCCGAATTCAGCAAACTTTCTTTCATCGATAAACATTTTCGCCTATACAAAGGAGCATTGACGAGCGCCGATAAAGGAGCTGATATTTTGCGCGAAGCTATTTCTGAACGTTTACTTTCAATTATTTTGTCTAAAATTGTCATTTTATTTATTGATGAATATGTAGGCTGTTGTATAAAAACAGCTAATCTGTTACTATGTTTACACGTTCCAACCCTTATTTATAAATCTCCACAAATTTTTCAAATGCTTTTTTGGCCGAACCATTGGCCAATGCATCAGCAGCCTCGGCCTTGCACTGTTCCAACGCTTTCATCGGGCAACGCGTCTGAATGGCAAAAGCAGCATTAACAACCACAGCATTTCTTTGCGCTTCTGTAGCCCTATTATCAAGCACATTGACAAATATCTTTGCTGCCTCGTCCACAGTGTTTCCACCCCACAATTCCTCTTGTCGAATTGTTTTAAAACCAAGTTGCTCGGGCGTAAAAACAAACTCACCGGCATTGTTTGTAATCTTACAAACATCCGTAAGCGAGATTTCATCGTAGCCATCGAGCGAATGTACAATGCTGTAATTTACGCCCAAATTTTGATAAATATAGGTATAAAGTCGCATCATTTTCAGGTTGTACACACCAAGACATTGATAATGTGGTCGAACCGGACTAATCAGTGGTCCAAGTACATTAAAAAAAGTACGGACACCCAGGTTTTTACGCACAGGAGCTACATTTTTCATGGCCGGATTACAAAATGGAGCATGCAAATAAGCAAAACCCGCTTCGTCGAGCGAGCGTTTCACAACATTAATATCAGTTGTGAATTTTGCTCCGAAATACTCTAGCACATTCGACGATCCACTCACCGAAGTGGCTCCGTAATTTCCATGTTTTGCAACAGTGTAACCTGCACCGGCCACCGTAAAGCAACTGCAGGTTGAAATATTGAAAGTATTTTTGCCATCACCACCCGTTCCTACAATGTCAAGCGGGTCAAATTCCGACAAATCCATCGGTATAGCCATCTCCAGCAGTGCATCGCGAAAACCGATCACCTCATTTAATTCGATGCTTCGCATAAGAAAGACTGAAATAAAAGCAGCTATTTCAGATTCGTTGTATTTTCCGGCAGCTATATTGGTCATCACCGCAGCTGCCTCATTGCGCGTAAGCGACTGGTGATTAAAAAGTTGATTCAGTATTTGTTTCATAAAGCCTCCTCCCGACCTCCCCCAAAGGGGGAGGAGAAACGGGTATAATATGATTTGAGTTCAAAATAAAATATTTCAAATTTATAAAAACTTTGGAAATACGCCCTATTCCCTTCCTTTGGAAAAGTTCGGGGAGGATAACCAGTTTTTCAGCATTTGCTCACCATCGGGCGTCAATACTGATTCGGGATGGAACTGAACGCCACGCACATCGTATTCTTTGTGCGCCAAAGCCATAATCATTCCTTCTTCATCCACGGCTGTAATTGTAAGGCATTCGGGCAAAGTTGTTTTTTCGGTAGCCCACGAATGGTAACGTCCCACTTCGAGTCGCTTTGGCAAACCATCGAACAACACATCTTTTTCTAACACATCCACCATTGAACTGATGCCGTGGTGTACTTCCGAAAGATTGATAAGTGTTCCGCCAAAGGCTTCGGCTATGGCCTGCTCGCCCAAACATACGCCAAGTATACTCTTCGAAGGCGCATAAGTCCGGATAACGTCGAGCAGAATGCCTGACTCCGAAGGAATTCCGGGTCCTGGCGAAAGAATTATTTTATCGAAACGGGCAATGTCTTCGAGCGCTATTTTATCGTTACGATGCACTTCCACATCGTCATATCCCAACTTTTTAACTGCATGTACCAAATTATAGGTAAATGAGTCATAGTTATCAAAAACTAATATTTTCATGTTCTATCTCCAGCCCCCTAAATCCCCCGAAGGGGGACTTATAAGTGCATTTTTTTTATATTAATAATAATTCATGAGTAAACTTCCCTATTCAACTCTTTAAGTCCCCCTTCGGGGGATTTAGGGGGCTTTGTATTGGGGAAGCTGAAATTACTGCCTTTTTCAAGGCTGCCAGTTTATTATTTACTTCCTGCAATTCGCTCTCTTCGTCCGATTTGGCAACGACGCCGGCGCCGGCCTGATAATAAAGCGTATTGTTTTTGCTTACAAACGAACGAATCGTAATGGCTTGGTTGAAACTTCCATCGAAACCAATATACCCGAGACATCCTCCATAAGGACCACGGTCGTGGGGTTCAATCTGATCAATCAGCTGCATGGCCTTTATTTTTGGAGCTCCCGAAAGCGTTCCAGCGGGGAAAGTATCTGCAAAAAGCTTTATGATTTTCGTCTCCGGCTTCATTTTTCCGCTTACACTCGACACCAAATGTAACACATGCGAATAGTACTGTACTTCGCGAAACACTTCCACTTCCACCTGATCGGTATTACGACTGAGATCGTTGCGGGCCAAATCTACCAACATCACATGTTCGGCATTTTCCTTTTTATCGTTCCGCAGTTTTTCGGCCAATTGAAAATCTTTTTCGTCGTCGCCGGTGCGTCTGAAAGTTCCGGCAATGGGTTTGATATAAGCTTTCTGCTTTTTTACATCGACTACTAAATGCGCTTCGGGAGAAGAACCAAAAATACGGAAATCGCCAAAATTGAAGTAAAAAAGATAAGGCGAAGGATTCACCGAACGTAAGGTACGATACAGCATAAAATCATCGCCTTTGTATTGCTGATAAAAACGACGCGAAAGCACAATCTGAAAAACATTTCCTTTCTGACACTCTTGCTTTCCACGTGTCACCATGCGTTTAAAGTCTTCGTCAGAAATATCGCATTTTTCAGCGCCTACTGCTTCGAATTGGTAAGTTGCCACATTGTTGTTCTCCAGAATACGTTCGATGCTTTGAATGGCCGAGCTTTCACCTTCGAGAAGATTTTCAATGATTGTCAATTCGTTATTAAAATGATTAATGGCTATTATGTATTTAAAAAAAACATAATGCAATCCCGGCATATCGCCCGGAACAGTGTTTCGTGCCGAAAGCTTCACATCTTCGAAATACTGCACCGATTCATATGAAGTATAACCGAAAAGCCCGTTGATATTGAGTTTGCTTTCGTTTTCGGCAATTTCAAATTCCTTCAGAAACACATCGAAACGATCGGCCACAGTAAGTGGGTCGACCACCTGCGTTTCCACCTGAACGCCATTGGGATATTCTTCAACGATCAGAAAATTATTCACAGATATACCGCCAATAGGGCTGAAACCAATATAGGAATAACTATTCTCTACTCCATGATAGTCCGAACTTTCGAGCAACACTGAATTGGTGTACAAATCGCGCACTTTCAGATAAATACCTACCGGAGTTTGTAAATCGGCAAGCATTGTTTTTGATTTAACAAAAAGTCGGCCCCCTAACCCCCTAAAGGGGGAATTAAGGTTAGCATCGTCTGATATTTTTTTTTCTTTATTCATAATGCTCTAAATATCTTGTTTTAATAATCAATAGTAATATTTCATTCCCCTTCTGGGGATTAGGGGGCAGTTTTAAAATGTTTTACATAGGTGTCCATATCTTTATCTCCTCTGCCCGAAACCGTAACTACAACAATATCATCTGGTTTGAAGTTTTGTTTTTCTTTTTTCAAAATAGCCAGCGCATGTGCCGATTCGATAGCGGGAATAATACCCTCAAGTCTTGTCAGTTCAAAAGCAGCTTCGAGCGCCTCATCATCGTTCACAGGATATACCTTAGTGCGACCGGCTCGTGCCAGAAAAGCGTGAACTGGCCCAATGCCCGGGTAATCCAAACCCGCCGAAATAGAATAAGGTTCGGTAATCTGTCCATCCGCATCCTGCATCAACAAGGTTTTGGCTCCGTGAATAATTCCCACACTTCCGAGCGTAATTGTTGCTGCTGTTTCGGTAGTTTCAACGCCCATTCCGCCGGCTTCGGCCGAAATTATGTTCACTCGCTCATCATTAAGGTAATGATAATAAGTTCCCATAGCATTACTACCACCGCCCACACAGGCAATCAAATGATCGGGATAATCGCGCCCTGTTTGTTCATTGAGTTGCTCCTTTATCTCTTCGCTGATCACCGACTGAAAAAATCCCACCATATCGGGATATGGATGTGGTCCAACGGTAGAACCAATGATGTAAAATGAATCGGGATTAGAGCACCAATACCGAATGGCTTCGTTGGTGGCATCTTTCAATGTCATATTTCCGCTCGTTACCGGCTCTACTGTTGCTCCGAGCATGCGCATTTTCTGAACGTTCAGGAACTGACGTTCCACATCCGTTTTACCCATGAACACAATGCATTCAAGTCCCATCAATGCACAAGCTGTAGCTGTGGCCACTCCATGTTGTCCGGCGCCCGTTTCGGCAATGATACGTGTTTTGCCCATGCGCTTAGCCAACAGAATTTGCCCCAGAGCATTGTTTATTTTATGTGCGCCTGTATGGTTCAGGTCTTCGCGCTTAAGGTAAATGTTTGTTCCATAGCACGCCGACAAACGTTTGGCAAAATACAATGGCGAAGGGCGGCCCACATAGTTTTTGAGCAAGTCGTAGTATTCTGCTCTGAAAGAATCATCTTCTTTAATAGCAAAATAAGCTTCTTTCAGTCGCTCCACTGTTCCGTGCAAAATTTCGGGGATATAAGCTCCGCCAAATTCGCCGTAATAACCGGAAGAATCGATTCCCCAACCCCCTGAAGGGGGAGTTAAGTTAGTTTCGTCTCCAAAATCATTTGTATTATTCATATCTAATAAAAGTCATTAAATTTACCAATTCTCTTTTTGTTCTCTCCCCTTTAGGGGTTGGGGGTATTTATAAAAAAAGGCTTATCGTGAGTTACGACAAGCCTTTTTATAAATCATTATATTTTTTCTGACATACATACAGGAAGTTCCGCTCACGATTGGGTTATTCGTAAGTGCCACCACCAAAATTTATTAATTGTCAGAGCTGTTTTCATTTCTGTTTGTTTTACGGGGACAAAGATGACAAATTATTTTTATTTACGCAAGAAAAATATCAAATTTTTTATTTTCTAATTTTCAAGCTACTGGTACAGATGGGAAAAAATGTAAGTGAATACTCGTCTGTGCTATTGTTATTCGCACAATTTATCAGTAAAAAGTACGCCCTGTAAATGATCAAATTCGTGCTGAAAAATAACAGCCACAAAATTATCCTGACGCGAATAGCCAACCAGTTTCTCTCTTACCTTTTCACCATTTTCGTTCAGATACTCCACTTCTACCCAGGGATAACGAATTGAATTACCTGACACATTCGGAATAGACAAACAACCATCACGTTCGAAACAAATGGTTTCGTCGGCACGATTTACAATTTTGGGGTTGATGGCCACTTCCACAGGAGCATTTGGTCGATCTACCCTCACAAAAAGAAAAATATTTCGCGAAATTCCGATTTGAGGTGCTGCTATACCAACGCCTGATTCAGCAAACATAGTTGCTTTCATTCTTGAAATAAGTTTTTCGACATTTTCTCTGTCTTTGCCGAAATTTATATCCTTACAAGGCCTGCGCAATATCTTCATATCCTGCTCATTGGTGGTAAGTAATACGCTGAATGGCGTTAAAGCATTGGCGCTCTCTATATGTTTTATTTCTGAATTCGTCATTTGTTGTAATGTATTGCAGGAGTACAGCAGGAAAAGCGTACAAAGCAGTAATAAGTATTTTTGCATATAAAATATTTAATGAAAGTAATGCTGAATGTGAATATTGGCTTTCAGATCAAAGCTTCGAAGTAATAATAAATCAGGAATCCGGCAACGATAAGTTTAGAAATAGTCCCCAATAAAAATCCAACAAACGCTCCAAAAGCAGCACGTAGAGCTTCTTTGTTGCTTTTGTTGCCTGACAACTCGCCGAGCAAAGCTCCCACAAAAGGACCAAGTATTATTCCCCAGGGTCCGGCAAACAAACCGGCTACCAAACCGAGTGTACTTCCCCAAACGCCCCGCTTGGAACCTCCAAATTTCTTCGTTCCCCAGATAGGTACAAAATAATCGAACAATTGCACCACCACAACCACAATAGCCCAAAACACAAGAAATTGCGATGAGAACTGAACTCTTTCGGTAAGGTGGAGCAGAAAAATGCCGACATAACTTAGTGGTGTTCCGGGCAAAATGGGCAACACCGATCCCAAAAGTCCGACCAATAAAAACAAACCGGCAAGTAGTATAAGAAAAATGTCCATGCTGAATTGTAGTTTTCTTACTTTACAATAAATATTTTACAAATATAACCAAAAGTAAAAAGACAAGTTCATTCGGTAAACAAAAAACAATGAAATCAGCACAAAATTTTCAGATCAGGAATTTCATTACTTGAGAAATTCCGCAGCTTTTGAAAACACCTGTTCAAATGATGCATCAACTTTTTTTCTGTCGATTCGTCCGTTGACTGGAAATGGATTTTCGTGCGTATAATCGAAATCAAAATCCAGCAGATCAATGCATTTATGCGCCAGCTCCATCCCCAGCGCCTTTTCCACACCCTGATAGGGAATCACCACATCGCGCTGTAACGAAATGCCCGACAATCTCTTTTTCAATGCATTAAAAAAAAGAACCCGCTCCGTTGCATTTCGTTCAGGAGCAATCATGCTGTAAAACGAATGAAATGCTTTGTCGCACCCATCCTGTTCATTTTGAGCCGGGAAATCATTCAGGTAATAACTGAACAAGCGATCAAAAGCTTGCTTGTCCATTATTGTACGCGACTGTCCAAACATATTACTGAAAATGCTGCCGCCACAAAACATAAAAAGCTTAGCATCCGAAAATAAATTATCAGGATTTGTCATAAAAATAATTTGCGATAGAAATGCTCCGATGGAGTAAGCAAACACATCCACCTTCGTGTTTTCGCAAAACAACGGATGATTCCCGCTTTTAATATCGGTGACAAGCTGAGTAATATCGTCGACACTTTGGCGCCCCGAACTATAGAAACGATAAGGAGCTTGCGTAATACGCTCACTTAAAGCCACATTTGCCAGACTCAACGATCTATCGTTGGCATTTCGTCTTTTCCGCAAATCGTAAATAGCATGCAGATAACGCGGATCGGACCACGAAGCAGGCGAGCGGTTGATGTGAAAAGCAATCGGGAAAAGCACCACTGTTTTACCGGTTGAGTTGCATAAAAACTCAGCCCAGGTAAGGTATTTATTCCAGTTACGTTCGTTGAGTCCGTGCATCAACAAAATGGCATCTGCGGACTTCTCAACTCCCGCAGGAACAAAAACAGGATAAGTAAAACTCTTGTTTTCTGTTACATTATCGCTGAATAAATTTTCAGCCCCGGAAGCATTAAAATACGATTTCGGTTGACTCCGAAAATTATAAAACCTAATTGTTGATGTGCTTGCCGGCAATGCGGTGGGAACTTTCCAATCAAAAACAGTATTCAACAGCCCAAAACGTTCAGTATAATTCATCATTAAAGCATTTAAAAACAATGACAAAGAAACAGCACGATCAGAGCAAAACCAATTTAGCGGGAAAGAAAATATGCAAAGGGGACAAAGTGGAGAGATATGGGGTGAATAATGCAATAGAGGGGCGAAAAATAAAATTTCAGGGATCAATGAAGTTGGCAGTTTGACAGGAATAATATACTTTTGCATGATGTATTTATTAAAAAAAGCACATGAACTCAAAGATTCCCGCATACCTCTACGAAAAAGGCAATATCACCCGCTTGATATTGTTTACGGCTATCTTCGCCCTGTTGTTTATAAATATTTTCCAACCATTTAATTCGCGGGGTTGGTATCCTAACATTACCGATTTCAAATACTTCTTTTTTTCGAGCCTGATTATACTTACCGGCATGTTAGTAGTCGTTATAAGCAGGCTCATCATGTTGGCTTACACCAGGAAACACGAGTTACTTTACTGGCAATACGCCATTTACATCATAGCCGAGATTGCAGCCATGTCGCTGTTTTTCACACTTTTTGCCAAATTTTTCCCACGAACAGAAATTGAGCCGCGCGATATACTTGACATATTCGAACAATCGGCAAAAAACACAGCCTGGGTACTATTGCTACCCTACTCAATATCATGGCTATACTTTTCGTGGCGCGAAAAAAACCGTTTGCTAGAAAATATAAGCAAGGCCGAACCTGAAACCGAAGTGCAGAAAAGAAATGTAATAGCTTTCACCGACGAGAAAGGAGACCTTAAACTTTCGATTGCACTCGAAAACCTGCTTTACATAGATTCGGCCGACAATTATGCTACCATTCATTATATGAATAAGTCCAAACTATCGCATTATCTGATACGGAACACATTGAAATGGATGGAGGAAAACCTGACGAATGATCGGTCATTGGTACGTTGTCACCGTTCATACATTGTGAATCTGGACAAGGTAAAAGTATTGCGAAAAACAAAAGAAGGAATTTTTCTTGAAATGGATGCCTTAAATACGCCCGACATCCCTGTTTCAAAGACTTATTACGAAAAAGTGATGCAGAAATTTTCGAAGTATTCTGTCTGATTTTTGCCGAAATCCCTTTGATTCAGTTATATTATTTTGTTACACAGTATTTATAAATTAATTGCACGTTAACATTATGGAAATCGCTAAAGTATTCAGATCAAAACCTTACAAAACAGGCATTGCACTCAGTGGAGGAGGAATTAAAGGCATGTGCCATGCCGGTGTATTAAAAGCGCTCGAAGAAATAGGCATAAAACCCGATATCATTTCAGGCGTTAGCGCCGGCGCTATTGTTGGCGCCCTGTATGCCGATGGATACACCCCCGATGAAATAGCAACACTTTTCGAGGACATCAGTTTTCGGCAAATGACAAAATTCCGCATCCCTGATGGCGGGCTTTTCAGAATTGACGCCTTCGAGGAATTTATGCTGAAAAACCTGAGAGCAAAAACATTCGAAGCGCTTAAAATCCCATTACGTATTGTAGCCACCAACCTGGACAAAGGCACAAGTGTTGTATTTGAAAAGGGCAATCTTATCAACCCCATTATTGCCTCTTGCAGTGTTCCTGTACTTTTTACTCCCAAAAAAATTGATGGTGTAAATTATGTAGATGGAGGCGTACTTAAAAACTTTCCGGTATCCACCATTCACAACGATTGCGACAAAGTAATAGGCATCAATGCAAGTCCGCTCGTTGCCGACGACTACAAACTATCACTCATGAATGTAGCTTCGCGCACCTATCATTTTATGTTTAAAGCCAATATACTTCACGACAAAGAATTGTGCGATCTGCTTATCGAACCGGTAGATATGGGCAACTACGATACTTTTGACGTAGATAAGGGCAGAGAGATTTTTGAGCTTGGATACAAAAGCACAATGCAGCTACTGGAAACCAAGATGAAATAATTTAACTCATTGATTTATAATCTTTCATCCCTGAAGATTGTTATCTGAAACTTCTGATATCAAACAGAAATCAAAACCGGGAAATGTTTTATCAATTATAATGTTTTATCTAAAAAACTACAAATTCTTACAAATTCGCTACATTTTCCAGCTATTTCCTTTCAATCTGATACGAATTAATTTTTTTTGATTACTTTTGCAATGAAATAACTAAAAAACACAGTCAGAATTATGTATCCAGTATCAGAACGTTTGGCTGCGCTTTCCCCTTCGGAAACGCTGGCCATGTCGCAAAAAAGTAATGAGCTAAAAGCTCAGGGTATCGATGTGATTAATCTTAGTGTTGGAGAACCAGACTTCTACACCCCCGACCACATCAAAGAAGCGGCCAAACAGGCGGTGGATAATAACTTTTCGTTTTATTCGCCAGTTCCCGGTTACCCTGCTCTTCGCAACGCAATTTGCTCAAAACTAAAAACAGAAAACAATTTAATATACAAACCCGAGCAAATTGTTTGTTCCAATGGAGCCAAACAATCGGTTTGTAATGTTATACTTGCCATTGTAAGCAAAGGAGATGAAGTAATTATTCCCGCTCCTTATTGGGTAAGTTACCCCGAAATGGTAACATTGGCCGATGGAAAATCAGTAAGTGTTTATGCCGGTATCGAGCAGGACTTCAAGATAACAGCTGCTCAACTTGAAGAGGCAATAACACCAAAAACAAAAGCATTGATCCTGTGCTCACCTTCGAACCCCACAGGAAGTGTTTACAGCAAGGATGAACTCAGCGCATTGGCAGATGTATTGGCTAAATATCCAAATATCATCATTATTTCGGACGAAATTTACGAACACATCAACTACTTGGGTTCGCACGAAAGCATTGCTCAATTCGAAAACATACGCGAACGTGTTGTAATTGTGAACGGAGTTTCGAAAGGATATGCTATGACAGGCTGGCGTTTGGGCTGGATTGCTGCTCCACAATGGATAGCATCTGCCTGCAACACCCTACAGGGACAATACACTTCAGGACCTTGCTCGGTGACTCAGAAAGCAGCCGAAGCCGCTTACACCGGCGACCAAAGCTGTATCGAAACCATGCGTACAGCTTTCGAGCGCCGTAAAAATTTAGTAGTAAGTTTAGCCCGCGAAATTCCGGGATTGAAAGTCAACGATCCGCAAGGTGCTTTTTATATTTTCCCTGATTGTAGCTCTTTCTACGGAAAATCGTACAACGGAAAAAAAATTGAAAATTCAGGCGACCTTGCCATGTACCTGCTCGAAGAAGGACATGTAGCTTGTGTAGGCGGTGGCGCTTTCGGTGCTCCCGATTGTATCCGTATGTCCTACGCCACTTCCGACGAAAACCTTGTGAAAGCTTTTGGTTGGATCAAAGAAGCATTGGCTAAGCTGGCATAAGGCCGAAAGTAACGATTTTCTATTGCTGATTTTCAGCATCAGCCGAAATCAAAAAAAACAGGACGATCTGGAAAGATCGTCCTGTTTTCATTTATAATCTGACAGTCAATTGTTATTGTTTGAAGAACCAATAACCACCATCAATATCGTTGAACAATACAGTGTAAGTTCCTGCTTTTACACCAATATTTTTACCATTCTGTGTTCCGATACCGGTGAAACCAAACAAAGGATCTCCGTCAGCTGTTTGACTTGGTGTACCCCAGTTCATATCCCAACCACCATTGGCGCGGAATTTACCCTGATCATCGCCGGTGAAAGTAACAGTTGTGTACCAGTTGTGATTGTTCGAAGCTTCGCAAGGACTCATTACAATGTCTCCACCCCAACCATTGAATCCACCAATCATCCCTATTTGATTATAGCTTGCAGGAGTTACTGTGGCCGGAACCATTGTTATTGTATTTTCTACAGAGTTCAGCGTAATGGTGTAATAACCATCGGCTGCTACCTTGATGTCGCTTGATCCCGGATCGTTATGAACAATAGCCGAACCCGATTTACCCCATTGTTCGTCCCAGCTACCCAGATCGCGAATAAGTTTAAAACCGCGTGAAGCCCAGAAATAACCGGTATAAGTGAACATACCATCACCGGCAGCATTAAAGTATTCTCCCGGAACAACTGTCATCGGATAAATTGAAACACCCAAACCAGCCGCTGAATTATTCCAGGCGCCATTGGCCATACCTACTATAAAGTAAGGACGAGGCGTAAATTCAGTATACGATTTTAATGGATTTTTGTAAGGCGTAGCTTTGAACGACAATACCGAAGAAGTTACCGCAGTTTGTAATCCGCCACTATTAATAACAGCCATAACACGGGCATAAAGTGTTTGCTCAGCTACAGCATTGTTATAGGCCAACAACTTATCATTCAGTTCCTGATACCCGATTTTAATATCTTCGTTTACTTTACCTGAGTAAGTCGACGTCATACTAACGTAGGTTGAGAAATCAGCTTTGTTTGATAGTTGAAGTTTATACGATAAGACAGCTGCCGTATCGATAAGCGTAGGCAATGAAGTACAAGTTAACAGCGCAAAACTATTTGGCAATTGCGTCACCTGAATGGCTATTGGGCTTACACCGGTTTTAAGAGCTACCACAAAATTTGCATCTTGTTTTGCACCTTGCTCATAGCCACCAGGTTCGGCAACGAGTTGATTGGCATAAGGATCTTCGCAAGCAGTGAAAGCCAATCCAATAACAAGCGAAAATATGAATAATATTGTTTTTTTCATTTTCAATAAAATTTAATTTGTTTAATACATTTTCTTTTGGATAGAACTACCGCTTTTGTGCGGCAGTTCTATTTTCAAAGTATTATTGGATAAAAGAATAACTACCATCAATATCGTTGAAGATAATAGTATACTTTCCGGCTTTGTAAAGTATATTTTTACCACCCGGTGTTGCGATACCTACAGGGAAAGCAGCTGCACCCCAGTTCACATCCCAATTACCGTTTGCTCTGAACTTACATCCACCATCCGAAGCTGCATTGGCCGCGAAAGTGTAGGTAACATACCAAACGTGATTATTCGTAGTTTCTGCAGGACTCATTACCACATCGGCAGCCCATCCATTAAATTCACCAATCAGACCTACACTTGCCATCTTAGAAGGAGTTATTGCAGCTGCTTCAACTTTCAAAGTATTATTAATCGAGTTCAGCGTAATGGTATAATAACCATCAGCAGGTACTTTAATATTCGAAGGTTCTTCACCTGCAATAGCTTTATTTATCAGGTTATTGATACCATCGCCACCTTTATTACCCCATTGATCCGTCCAGCTTCCGATATCACGTATCAGTTTAAATGATCTCGATGCCTGGAAATATCCTGTAAACACATATTCACCAGCACCCTGAGCATTGTATTTATTTCCTGGCACAACATTGAGTGGTATTAACGATTTACCCAACCCAGCATTGCTGTTATTCCATGCTCCATCTCCTAAACCAACGATATAGTAAGGAACGGGAGTCACTTCGGTATATGCCATCAGAGGTTCGATATAAGGCTGAACTTTGATCTTAATTATATTGGAGTAAAGTGGTTTCACTGTTAATACCGAATCGTTAAGCGGGCTGTTTGTGGCTTCGCTCACTACTGCTTTCAAACGCACATATACATCTTTGGTCACAACAGGATCAGGCAGGATTCCACCATGAAGAGCTATCATTGCTTTGTTCATCTCTTTTGTGTTTACACTTACTTTCTCGCCATTGATTGATGTTGGCAAACTTTGATAAGTCCCTTCAGCAAAAGTATTGGCAAAACTTACCTGAGTGGTATAAGTTACTGCCGCCGTAAAGCCATAATCAGGCTGCACACAGGTCAGCGCGTCCATTTCTTTGGTTGCATTAGCATCCGAAAGAACGTAAGTCCAGTTGCTGTACTGCGATTCGTTCAGCACAAAAGTGAGTGAACCATCGAGAGCAGCTGAATTTATAATCGGGCTGGCAGCCTCATCTTCACACGAAGTGAACATTACAAGGCTTAATAAAATCCCGAATACTATCTTAATATTTATATTCTTCATATTCATATTATTTTAAAATTTTATTAGAATTAATTAATAACCTGTATTTTGTTCCAAATTTGGATTAGCTGTCAAATCGGTAGTTGGAATAGGGAACAAGTTGTAGTTAGCACTGAATTTTGTTCCGGCCATCGATCCACCTTTCCATTCCCAGTTATAATCGCTTCCACCATAGAATCCAAAACGGATCAAATCGGTACGACGGCGACCTTCAAAGAAAAACTCTCTCGACCATTCATCACACAAAGTTTCGAGCGATAAGGCGTTTAATTTTGAAGCATGAGCACGTGTGCGTAAATCATTCACCACATCAAGCGCAGCTTTTCCATTCAAAACACTTGCACCTCTTGTTACAGCTTCGGCATACGACAAATAAGCTTCAGCAATACGCATCAGCGGATAATCGGTATCAACAAACTGAACATGATTAGAAGCAGCTTTATCAGCACGAACATTTGTATATTTTGTTACCGACAAGCCTTGTTTGAAAATTGCAGGGCTCACTACTTTCATAACATCTGTCGATTTACTGTCAGCAATATCCCAGCCAAAGAACATAGCTCTGTCGTCACCGGCTAAAGTTTTAAGTTTACTCAGATCAGAACCTGTAGGAATTCCACCCGGGAAGAATTTTTTACTCAAAGAATAACGGGCACGATTTCCTCCCCAGCCTTCGGTAGTTCCCCAAGCCGGCATACCGGTAGTTCTTGTAGAAGCAATCAGGAATAAAGAATTACCATAGCTACTTGTTTTAATACCGTCAGCAGCAATCGGAAGAATTATTTCCTGTGGAGCTGTATTTACGCTTGAATTGTCAAAAGCTCCTGCGTTGTCACCCATAAAGAGTTGTTCGTAACTTGGATTTAATTTATAAGCCGAAGTCATCACTTTCATTGAGTATTCAGCAGCTTTATTCCATTGAGCTGTTCCGGTATAAACCTCTGCATTCAGATACATGCGAGTCTGCAACATCCAGTTGGCTGCCTGATCGGCACGATAATACGAACCTGTGCGAGGAGCATACATATCCGCTTCTATTTCTGTCAATTCATTAAGAATCCATGTATACAACTCTGCTCTCTTTATTTGTTTAGGAAGTTCTGTAGTTACTTTAGTTGCAAAAGGAACATTTCCAAACATATCGAGCAAATAGTAATAATTCAAAGCACGCATATAACGGGCTTCAGCACGTTGTTTAATACTTTTTTCGTCTGTTTGTCCTTCAGTTTCTTCGAGAAACAAATTACACAAAGAGATACCAAAATAAAAGCGGGCATACAGGCCTTTCAATTGATCGTGCGATGAAGTCCATGTATTGAAATTCATTTCGGGTATTCCGGGGTCACCCCACGAACAGATAGCTTCATCAGTAGTAAGCTCGTTCAAATTCCAGATTAAGCGGATGAAAGAAGATGTTCCTTCATCTATACCATCGAGGTCACCGCTTCCGGCAGCACCCTGCTGTCCTGTAAGGGCAAGTGATGCATAAATCTTAGCAAAAACACCATCCTGGTTAAAGGTTTGTGTTACGCTCGGATCAATTGGAGTAACATTCAAATCGTCTACGCACGAAGTCAGGTTGAATGAAAGCACAACTGACAAAATCGCGATAACTAATTTATTATTTATATATTTCATAATATTGTTATTTTTACAGGGTTATTAAAAGTTAAGGGTTAACCCAATCACAGTCATGACAGGACGTGGATAAACATTATTGTCAATTCCACCAAAAATTTCAGGATCTAAACCTTTATATTTGGTTATAACAAAAGGATTCTGTACTGTTGCAGAGAGACGTCCACTCTGAATTACATTGAACAATTTCTTGAATGAATAACCCAAAGTGATATTATCGCAACGCAGGAATGAAGCATTCTGAACATAATAATCAGAGAAATACCAGTTGGTGCGACCCACAAAATTGGTTTCGAATGCCGATTGTGGTTTGTTTACAAGGAATCCGGAAGTAGACCAAACTCCACTTTGACCAACATTGGCACGGTTAGCAGCTACATCGTTGTACACAAAGTTGCCTACACTTGCACGTAACGTAAATCCAAAGTCGAAATCTTTATAAATGAGTTTTGAAGAAAAGCCCATTGTGAAATCAGCATTAGGATTATGGAAGAAGTATCTGTCGTCGTCATTAATTACGTTATCGCCATTTCTGTCAACATAAAGACCTTCAATTGGTTTGCCGGCATTGTCATACACTTGTTCGTAAACGTAGAAAGAACTTGCAGGATAACCTACTGAATGAGCCTGAACATTATTACCTGTTCCTGACGAAATTCCTCCGGTGGCTACATAATATCCTTCCTGAGAACCAGTTGTTAACTTGGTGATTTTATTGTTGTTATAGGTAAAATTATAGTTTACATCCCATTGCAGATCTTTGGTTACCACAGGCTTGCCTGTGATAGAAACTTCTACCCCTTTGTTTTCGAGCGAACCGATATTGCTGATTACACGGTTTTTGAAGTTTGTTCCTGCAGGAATATCTACTATATTTATCAAATCGTCGGTAACGCGTTGATAATAATCTATTGTACCTGTCAGTCTGTTATTCAACACTCCCCAATCAATCCCGGCATTATAAGTAGTTGTTTCTTCCCACTTAAGATTTTTATTAAATGCACCCGGTCTGTAAGTGGTCACATATGCTCCATCCATTGGATAATAAGCACCTTCCTGATTTTCGGTATAAGTAGGAATATAAGGATAATCACCATTATTGATATTTTGCTGTCCTGTTACTCCATAGCCTAAACGAAGCTTCAGATCCGAAAAAGTTGTATTTCCTTTCATGAAATCTTCTTCCATAATTTTCCATGCAAAAGCAAATGAAGGGAAAATACCCCAACGTGTTTCAGGAGCAAAACGTGAAGAACCATCGTTACGAACAGTAGCTGTAAGCAGATACTTATTTGCAAAAGTATAGTTCAATCTACCAAAGAAAGAAACAAGGTAGTTTTCAGTTTTCCAAACCTGAGCCGAAGGATTTGTTACCAAATCTAATGCTGTATAATTCCATTCGCCACTGCGATAATAATGTTGCCATTCGTATCCGGCCATCGCATTAACGCTGTGCAAACCTGCTTCTTTGGCATAATCTACAAAGAAAGTAAGGATTTGATTGTTTTTCAACTGATCAGAAAAACCTGTACGTCCCATTTGGTTGTCGCTGGGGCTTGTAAGCGGAGTATACAAATCTTGTTTTCCGTATGATCTGTCGATACCCAAATTCAGGTGAGCACGCATATCGGGGAAAAAGTGAAGTTTATAATCAGCTTCGAAATTACCAATTAAGTTATAGGCATTAGCTTTGTCTTCTTTCAGGTTCAGTGTAGCCAAAGGATTCTGAACTGCCAAAGAATTAAATGTTGTACCCGAAGTAATCCATTGCCAATATCCACCAAATGTAGTTTTATATGGTTCTTCGTTCGACATAACAGGTTTGGTTGGATCCATCGAAGCAGCAGCTCCAATTACACCCTGATCAGCAAACCGGTTATTTACAATCATACCTTTAGCATTGATATTCAATTTCAAATGATCTTCGAAAAATGAAGGATTAATACTGAATGCACCTGTAAATCTTTCGAAATTAGATGTTTTGATAATACCATTCTGGTTGGTATAACCTACCGAAGCACGATAAGGCATACTTTTCAATCCACCGGTAATACTCACGCTATGGTCGTGACCAATGGCTGTACGATAAATCTGACTTTGCCAGTCGGTGTTGGCATTTCCCAACGCTCTGTAGGCATCGCTGTTTGTGCCGTACAATTTAGTTACATAGTCGCGATATTCATCTCCGTTTAATACATCGAGTGTTTTACCAACTACCCCAACTGACGTATTGCCATCGTAGGTGATACGTGGTTTGGATCCTTTTTCACCTCTTTTGGTAGTGATAATGATAACACCATTTGATGCACGCGAACCATAAATAGCTGTAGCCGAAGCATCTTTGAGTACAGTAAATGACTCAATATCGTTTGGATTGATAGTACTTAAAGGATTGGATACACCTTTGATTCCTTCGTTATCTATTGTCAGACCGTCGATAACAATCAGTGGATCGTTACTTGCCGAAAGGGATGAACCTCCACGAATACGTATAGTAGCACCGGCACCCGGAGCTCCTCCGTTCGAGGTTACATTTACACCCGCAATTTTACCGGTTATCATGTCCTGCGCATTGGTAGTTAGCCCTTTGTTCAATTTGTCAGGCTTGATAGCAGTAATGGAACCGGTGGCATCGTTTTTCTTCACAGTGGCGTAACCAATGGCTACTACTTCGCCAAGTACAACAGCGTCTTCCTGAAGTTTAACGACAATTGTTTTTTGACCTGCTACCTGAATTTCCTGTGGTTGATAACCAACATATTTAACTACCAGTGTAGCATTTGGGGAAAGAGTAAGACTAAATTCACCATCAAGATTTGTAATCGTACCATTGGTGGTTCCTTTTTCAAGAATGTTAGCTCCGAGGATAGGCTCCCCACTTACTGCGTCTCTGACTACACCGGTCAATGATAGCTTTTGTGCATTGACTGAAACGCAAAAAAAAAACATCACAAAAACGGCTAAAAACGCACGTAATTTAAGCTTAAAGTTTGTGTACTTCATGCATTGATTTTTTTTAAGGTTGAAACTTCATTTATTTATTTCGTCACAAAATCACCTCCGCTTAACTTTCTGGTTTTTATATTACTACTAACACCAGATTATCAACAGAAGCAATTTTATACGCGCAAAAATAGAGGAATAAAACATAATAGCCATCTTTGTTTGTGCTAATACGATTAATTTTTTACGCAATCGTTTGCGGATTAATTTGTGTTTTTTTTCAAAAAAAATTTTTTATTTAAACAAAGTATTATACTTTTGTAAACAGATAATTGGATAGTTAGCAATCAGCATTTTAAAAGCATATTTTTTATTTATCACAATTTGCTCACATTCTGACATTTACAATTTTTAAGTTTTTTAATTTGACTTTTACAGCCTTTTTTTAATACAAAACCCAACATGATAAAGAAGCCACAAATTACGATTAAAGATATAGCCCGTGCACTCAACATTTCTCCTTCCACGGTTTCGCGTGCGCTGAAAAATCACCCCGACATTAGTCAGGATACCAAAGACCTTGTAAATAAATACGCCAAAGACTTTAATTATAAGCCCAACACGTTGGCATTAAGCCTGCGTATGAGCAAAAACAATACAATCGGAGTCATTATCCCGGAAATTGTACACTACTTTTTCTCATCTATTCTGTCCGGCATCGAACAAGTAGCCAATGCAGAAGGCTATAACGTTATTATTTGTCAGTCGGACGAAAACTACGAAAAAGAAGTCCGCAACACCAAAGCGCTGGTTGCCACCAGAGTTTCAGGAGTGTTGGCTTCACTGGCAAAACATACCACCAACTACGACCATTTTCAGGATATCATCGACAGCGACATCCCGCTCGTTTTCTTCGACCGCATTTGTATTGGCCTTAACACCGACCGCGTAGTAGTGGACGATTATGCCGGCGCCTTTACTGCGGTGGAATACCTGATACAAACCGGTTGTAAACGAATTGCCTTTTACAGCTCTCCGTTCCACCTCGAAATATCGAAAAACCGCAAAAACGGCTACATGGACGCACTCAGAAAATACAATCTGCCTGTCGACGAGACTCTGATTCGCGTTTGCGATACCCGCGAAGAAGCTATAATCATTACACCCGAAATACTCGACCGGCCAAACAGGCCTGATGGCTTTTTTGCTATCAACGACCACTGTGCTGCCGGAATTTTGTATGCTGCAAAACTCGCCAAACTAAGAGTTCCAAAAGATGTTGCCATTATGGGCTTTTCCGACGGCGAACTTGCAAAAGCCTGTGACCCTATGCTCAGCACCGTAGAACAACACGGATTCGAAATAGGAAAACATGCAGCCAAACTATTGATCGACAAAATAAACGGAGAAACACAAGGACAATACAGCAACAAAATCGTAAAAACAAACCTGATCATCAGAGGAACGACGAAATAAAAGCGTTTCGGGTTCCGGGTTTCGGGTTCCGGGTTTGACGGTTGGTTCGGGATGAATGATTGTAAACAGGCATATATTTGAGAATTTTAATCATAATTATTTTCACTATGGCTAACATTCAACGATTTGAGGATTTGGATGTCTGGAAACAATCCAGAGAAATATGCAAATTTGTTTATTCCATTACAAATAAAGAGCACTTTTCGAAAGACTATTCTTTAAAAGATCAAATAAGACGTTCGAGCGGATCTGAGATGGATAATATCGCGGAAGGATTTGAAAGAGAAGGGAATAAAGAATTTATCAATTTCCTTACAATTTCAAAAGGCTCCATTGGTGAAGTTCGCTCGCAAACTTACAGGGCTTTTGATTATGGATATATCAATCCGGAAGAGTTTGAGTTTTTGATTGAAAATACAAATTTACTGTCAGCAAAACTAGGTAAACTCATTAGCAATCTGAGAAATTCTGAATACAAAGGAGTGAAATACAAAAACAATATCGAGTATAAAAACACAGAACAACATAATGGACAATAAATCCAAAACACAGAACACGGAACACGGAACACGAAACCCGGAACCCGGAACCCGGAGCCCGAAGCCTCGCCTCTCTTTTTGGCAAATATGGAACATGAGTTTCGGATTTCTCGGAATTCAGTTTGGCTTTGCACTACAAAACGGAAGTGCATCGCGCATTCTTATGACTTTTGGCGCCGATGTACACCATCTGAGCTGGTTTTGGTTGGTGGCACCACTTACAGGAATGATCATTCAGCCCATTATTGGTTACATGAGCGACCGCACCTGGACAAAATTAGGCCGGAGACGTCCATATTTCCTTGTTGGGGCCATTCTTACAAGCATTGCTCTTATATTAATGCCTAATGCGCCTCATCTGTCGGATTATATTGCACCAATGTTTGTGGGCGGTGGTTTGCTGATGATCATGGATGCCTCCATCAATATCTCCATGGAACCTTTCAGAGCGTTGGTGGCCGACAAATTGCCTGAGGAGCAACATACACTTGGATTTTCAATCCAGACATTATTAATAGGTCTGGGAGCCGTGATTGGCTCATGGTTGCCCTATGTACTGGGAAACTGGTTTGGAGTGGCCAAAGAAGCCGGTTCTGACGGCTTAATCCCTGACAATGTGACTTATTCTTTTTACATAGGAGCTGCTGTACTTATTTTCACTATTTTGTGGACTATTTTCAGCACTACAGAATATCCTCCCGAAAAACTTACCGAACATACTACCGGAGAACAAAAGCAAAAGTTTTTTATTCCGCCGGTAATGACACAGCTCTTGTTGGTACAGTTTTTTTCGTGGTTTGCTTTGTTTTCGATGTGGGTTTACACCACACCGGCGGTAGCATTAAAGTATTTTGGTACCGCCGATCCTAATTCAGCAGCATTTCAGGAAGCAGGCAATTGGGTGGGAATACTATTCGGCATTTACAACGGTATTTCAGCCGTATTGGCATTGTCGTTACCTGTTTTAGCCAAACGACTTTCGAAAAAAAGGACGCATGCCATCGCATTAATGATAGGTGGAATATCATTGCTTTCATTTCTTGTTTTCAACAATTCCGATTACCTGATCATTCCAATGATAGGCATCGGCATAGCCTGGGCCAGTATTTTATCAATGCCTTATGCTATGCTTGCCAACTCACTACCACCCCGCCAAATGGGGATGTACATGGGATTATTCAATATGTCAATCACTATTCCGCAAATTGTAAGTGGAATTACTTCCGGACTTATTTTAAAATACTGGTTCAACGACAATCCTGTTTTATGCATTGTCATGGCAGGCACTTCATTTATACTGGCAAGTGGTTTATCTTTGTTGATTAAAGAAAAAAATGAAATGCAAAAAGAGTAAAGCACAAAGAGCAAAGAACAAAGACTTAAAGAGCTAAAACCCGGAACTCGAAACACAAAACTCGAAACACGAAACAAACAACATAATATTATGAACAAATACCTTCAAACCGACCCCTGGTGCATTATTGAAGAGGGTTTTCATCAAAACAAACAACTGGCTTCCGAGAGTATTTTTAGTCTTGGAAACGGTCAGATTGGCCAGCGTGCCAATTTCGAAGAACATTATTCAGGCGAAACCATGCTGGGTTCGTACATTGCCGGTATTTACTATCCCGAGCGTGCCGAACACGGTAACTGGAAAAACGGCTATTCCGACACCAACGACAAAATTGTAAACGCCCCGAACTGGACAGTGATAAGTGTGCGTCTTAACGACAACCGACTCGACCTTGCCGACTGGGACATCAAAGACTTCCGCCGCACGCTGAATATGCGCGAAGGTTTTCTGGAACGTTCTTTCGAAGCTACAAATTTCAAAGGACACCGCATACAGGTAAGCGTTCGCCGGTTTCTGAGCATGGCCGAAACAGAGATCGGAGCCATCAGCTACACCGTTAAGTCATTGAATTTCGAAGGTCGAATTTCTTTTTTACCATTAATCGATGGTGATGTACGGAACAGTTTCACCAACTACGACGAACCATTCTGGAATGTTTTACAAACTAAAACCGAACAGGATGTTTCGCATCTATGGGCACAAACCCGCCGCATGGATTTTCATGTTTGCGCCGGACTTACCTATTCGTTTTATAAAAACAACGAACTGCTCAACGTCAATCCAACAAAAATAGAAAAAGAAAAAGTGGCCGGCTTCAGTGTTGGCACCGACATTCGGATTGGCGACACGGTGTGTCTCAATAAATATGTAGCAGTAATAAGTTCGCTCAATCATCCACGCGAAGAACTCACCCTACGCGCCTGTACAATGGCCCGTACCGCCAAAAAGAAAGGGTGGAATCAGCTTTTCGAAGAACATGTAAAAGTTTGGGAAGAAAAATGGTTGCAGTCCGACGTTATTATCGACAGCGATATTGCGGCTCAGCAAGCCATTCGTTATAGTATTTTCCAGTTGAATCAGACCTACAACGGCAACGATGCGCGCCTGAACATTAGCCCCAAAGGCTTTACGGGCGAAAAATACTCAGGAGCCACCCGCTGGGACACGGAGGCCATTTGTATTCCTTTTTATCTTTGTACATCGCCTCAGAATGTTTCAAAAAACCTCTTGCTTTACCGCTTCAGGCATCTTCCGAAAGCCATTCTGAATGCCGAAAAACTGGGTTTCACCAATGGAGCTGCCCTTTTTCCGGTAGCCACCTTCAATGGCGTAGAGAGCTATAACGAATGGGAAATGACTTTCGAAGAAATTCATCGCAACGGAATAATAGCTTATGCTATATACAATTACATTCGATACACAGGCGACGAAAACTACCTTGCCGATTACGGATTGCGCGTTCTTATTGCCATTTCCCGCTTCTGGAGTCAGCGGGTGAGTGTTTCTACAGAAAAGAAAAAATATGTGATCCTCGGAGTGACAGGGCCAAACATGTACGAAAACAATGTAAACAACAACTGGTTTACAAACTATGTTGCCATTTGGTGTCTGAAGTATACAATAGAAAGCATCGAAAAGGTGAAGAAAAGCAATTTTCATGCTTTTGAAGACCTCACACAGGAAATAGCTTTTTCGAGCGATGAGATTTTCCGCTGGAAAGACATCATCGAAAACATGTACTTCCCCGAAAACAAAGAACTTGGCATCTTCCTTCAGCAGGATGGATTTTTAGACAAATCGCTCACTCCTGCCACTGATATTCCCGAAAGTCAACGTCCGGTAATGCAACACTGGAGCTGGGACCGCATCCTCCGCTCTTCGCTCATCAAGCAAGCCGATGTGGTTCAGGGTCTTTACTTTTTCGAAGATCATTTCGACAAGGAAACTATCAAGCGAAATTTCGAATTTTACGAACCCCTTACTGTTCATGAGTCGTCATTATCGCCCTGTACGCATTCAATTGTTGCCAGTGCCGTAGGCGATAAACAAAAAGCTTACGACTTGTACCTGCGTACTGCCCGGCTGGATCTGGACGACTACAACAACGAAGTAGCCGATGGACTCCATATTACAAGTATGGCCGGCACCTGGCTCGCCATTGTTCAGGGATTTGGCGGCATGCGTGTGAAGGACAACAAACTTCATTTCAACCCTCAGATTCCGGAAAAATGGAATGCTTTTGCATTTAACATCTTATTCCGTAACAACCAGCTAAATATAAAAGTCGAAAAACACAAAACGATTATTTCAAATATAAAAGGTCCTGCAATAGAGCTGTATTTACGAAAAAAACCAGTACGCATTGAAGCCGAAAGTCAGGAAGAAATTGAGCGTTGAGTACTTGGTTTATAAATATAATGTTCTGAACCTATTTTGATGAATGATAGTATGACTTTCGGTCATACTATCATTTCATGCATTCATATTTATTTTTCAGATAGTTGACGCATGGAACTCACAATAATCATTATCTTTGTTTAAACGTCTGTTTAAATGCTCGTTTCATATTTACTTACTTCTAATCACACATCACAATGACAAACAAAATCAGAATTTTCAGTTGGCTGCTACTCGCTTTTACGGGAGTTGCAGGCCTTTCGGCTCAGTCGCTTACGCTGAACGAAGAAGGATATTTCGAAAAACGGGGGCTCAATGTTATGGTTTTTCTGGACATTTATCCCGAAGGACATCAGGGAGGCGTAGGTGTTATTCAAAATGGCGTGCGCGTAGCCACCAATGGCGATTTACGCCTGGAACCCACTCCCGGGCAGTGGCAACCTATCCCCAAAGTAGGAAAGCGCAATGTCGATAAAGCGGCAAATGCTATCGCTGTAACTTGCATGTATCCCGATTCCAATCTTCATCGAAAAGGATTCAATCCCATCGTTTATCCCGATCTGAATTTCACTTATCAGGTACGGGTCATCGCCGAAGGCAATCAGTTCCGTATTTTGGTGGATCTGGACAAAGAACTGCCTTCTGGTTGGGAGAAGAAAGTCGGATTTAACTTTGAACTCTTTCCCGCCATCCTGTTTGGTAAAAGCTGGTATCTCGATAAACAGTCGGGCATCTTCCCTACCCAAGCCAATGGACCGATGGAAACAGATACAGATGGACTTTGGCAGGCCTTCCCATTGGCTAAAGGGAAGAAACTAACGGTAGCACCTGAAGTTTCGGCTCAAACAATGGTGATAGAAAGCAAAGGCGAACCACTGCAATTACTGGATGGACGATTTTATCATAACAATGGGTGGTTTGTTGTGCGCTCGCTCGTAACGCCCGGAAAAACAAAAGGTGCTGTGGAATGGGTAGTGAATTGCAATGTACTTCCCAACTTTCTTTCTAAACCTGTGGTGCATGTGAGTCAGATAGGTTATCATCCTAACCAGCAAAAAATTGCAGAAATAGAAGTAGACAAAAATACCACAACGGTAGATAAGGTGAGTCTTTACCGTGTATCTGAAAATGGAGGTCTGAAACAGATTCGTACAGCCACTCCTCAGAAATGGGGCAAATTCCTTCGGTTCAATTATTATCATTTCGATTTTTCCGACATCACTACTCCGGGTGTTTACCAGATAAAGTATGCAGGCAACACTACCGAGCCATTCCGTATCGGCGCTGACATTTACGATCGACATGTATGGCAACCGACTGTAGAATATTTCCTCCCTGTACAAATGTGCCACATGCGCATCAACGAAGGGTATCGTGTATGGCACGGACTCTGTCACATGGACGATGCCTTGATGGCTCCGGTGGATACAATACATTTCGATGGCTATGCGCAGGGGCCTTCTACCCTTACCAAATATAAACCACTCGAACAGGTTCCGGGATTAAACATTGGAGGCTGGCACGATGCAGGCGATTATGACTTAAGAGTGGAATCGCAGGCCGAAACAGTAGGCACTCTGTCACAGGCTTACGAATTGTTTCGTCCGCAATGGGATCAAACTTCCATCGATCAACATTCGAGGATAGTAGAAATTCATCGTCCCGATGGTAAAAACGATATCCTGCAACAGATTGAACACGGCGCATTGTCCATCGTGGCCGGATACCAAAACCTCGGGAGATTGTATCGTGGTATTATCGAGAATAATTTGCGTCAGTATGTACATTTGGGCGATGCTGCTACCATGACCGATGGCCGCAAGTACAATCCTGCGCTTAAAAACGGCGCACTCAACGCAACAGAATCGGGCGTACTGGACGATAGATTGGTATTTACCGAAAATAATCCTATGCGTGAACTCACCACTGCCCGTTGTCTGGCTGCTTCATCGCGGGCATTGAAAGGCTTTAATGATACTTTGTCGGTTCAGTGTCTGAACATTGCCAGGGCTTTGTACAACAGTGTGGATAACAATGCTGCGCCTTGGATTGGCACTATGAAACTGGGAACAGCCGTAGAACTATTTCTGACTACCGGAGAACAAGCATACCGACAGGATATACTGAAATATACAACTCCCGAAATATTGAAACGAAAAGAAGCAATCGCCAGTATTGGCCAGGCATTAAACAAAATAAATGATAACAAACTGACCGAAATGGTGACTGCTGCTGCCAGAGTGTATAAAACTGAACTGGATAAATTGCAAGCAGAGAATCCTTTTGGCGTGCCTTATCATCCATATATCTGGGGCGATGGATGGAATATCCAGAGTTTTGCCGTGAATCAGTATTTTCTTTTAAAAGCTTTCCCCGAAATTTTCGATACCAAATGTATGCTCAATGCACTTAACTTTGTTTTGGGTAATCATCCGGGCGAAAACACTTCGTCTTTCGTATCAGGCGTGGGGTCTCGCTCTGTTTTGCAGGCCTATGGAGTTAATCGTGCCGATCGTTCGTTTATTCCTGGTGGTTCGGTTTCGGGTACAGGCATTATTCGACCAGATTTTCCCGAGTTGAAAGAATGGCCTTACTTCTGGCAACAAACCGAATATGTATTAGGAGGTGGCACAGCCGATTTTATCTTTATGGTGCTGGCTGCTCAGAAAGTTTTGAACAATTGATAAGAAATCAGCGGTAAGTTCCGATGAAATGGTTGAATGATAGCGACATCATTATCAGCCCACTTTCGGCACTTACCGCTGAATAGCTGTTTTCAAAAATAAAATCCGAAAACAGAAAAAACTTCTGCCAACTATTCCGGAACATTTAGCCGGATGATAAAGATCGAAAAAGGAAAATAAAGTGTAAATTTGCCTGCCCTGAATTTACAGAAGTCGAACAAAGTAAAAATCTAATCCATCCGAAAGCATGAGACCCCATGACCTGGATTAAAAATAAGGACACACAAGGAGATAATTATAAAATAACAAAACTCAAAGTACCCGTATTATTCCCGTTCTTATTCCCATCTTGTTCCCCCTTTAGGGGGTTAGGGGGCTGGAGTTAAGGGGTAGATATAATAAATCAAAAACAGATGAAACAAGCAATCAACCAAGTTCATACTCTGAAAAACAATAGCGGCAACACTATCCTTTCGCAAACCCTTCGCCTATGCCTGTGCCTCAGCCTTTGCCTGAGCCTCTCCTCTTTCACCAAATCTCCGGCCCTGGTGGAGCGGCTCGAACCAACTTCGTGGTGGGTAGGAATGCAACAAACAGAATTGCAATTAATGCTGTATGGAACAGGAATAGCTACTGCCGACATTACGATACAATATCCGGGAGTTACCCTGTTGCGCAAGCAACTCACCGACAATCCGAATTATGCTTTTTTGTACCTGAATATAGCCGCAAATACACAGCCGGGAAAATTCAGTATTATCATTAAAAAAGGAAAAAAGAAGCAGACGCTCAGCTACGAACTAAAAGCCCGACGCTCAGGTTCGGCAGCCAGGGAAAGCTTTACCGAAGCCGATGCTGTGTACCTGTTGATGCCCGACCGCTTCGCCAATGGCAATACCGCCAACGACTCTGTGAAAGCTTACTTTCAGGGTGTGAACAGACTCGACCCCGGCAAGCGCCACGGAGGAGATATAGAAGGGATAATTTCTAAAGTGCCTTATATGGCCGATCTGGGCGTGACTGCGCTCTGGACGACACCTCTTTTCGACAACAACGATACAAATTATTCCTACCACCACTACGGTTGCAGCGATTACTACAAAATTGATCCGCGCCTGGGACAGAACGAGGACTACCTGCGTTTGTCAGATGCTTGCCATGCCAACGGACTCAAACTGATCATCGATGTGGTGCCCAATCATTGCAGTTCGGCACATTGGTGGCTGAAAGATCTACCGGCTAAAGACTGGTTCAATGTTTGGCCGGCGTATACATCTTCCAATTACCGCATGACAGCCTGGACCGATCCGCACGCTGCCAAAGCCGATCTGCACCGACTTACAAATGGTTGGTTTGCGCCCAATATGCCCGACTTTAACCTTAAGAACAACCTTGTTTACGATTATTTGCGCCAGGTATATGTGTATTGGATAGAATATGCCAATATCGACGGGATGCGCGTGGATACTTACCCTTACAACGACATTCGTGTGGCGGCCAACTTTATACAATCTATCCGCAACGAATATCCCCGCATGAATGTGGTGGGCGAATGTTGGGTGAAAACGCCCGCCGAAGTTGCTTATTTTCAATCGGGAAACAACAACAAAGATGGTTTCGATTCGAGGCTCACAAGTGTGATGGATTTTTGCCTGAAGGATGTATTGGCCAACTCCTTCAACGAAACGGATAGTTGGGATGGCGGTCTTTCCCGCTTTTATGCGCATTATGCGCAGGACTTTGTGTACCCCAACACCCATCTGATTATGAATTTTCTCGACAATCACGATATCGACCGCTACGCCACAGCCGTAAAACGCGATAAGTCTAAGTATAAAATGGGATTGGCCATGTTAATCACCGCCCGTGGTTATCCACAAATTTATTATGGTACCGAAATAATGCTGGATGGAATTCAGGGATCGTACGAAGGCCACAGGTTCGATTTTCCGGGAGGTTGGCCAGCCGACAGTCGGAATGCTTTTACAGCCGGAGGTCGTAGTGCTGAGGAAAACGAGATTTTCGATTATCTGAAACTCCTCCTCAACTACCGTAAAAACAATCCCGTATTGCAAAGCGGTAAAATGAAACAATTTATCCCTGAGGATGGTATTTACGTCACCTTCCGCTACAATGCTGACAAAACAATTATGGTGATTGCCAACAACAACGCCACCGACAAGGATGTGGATCTGAAAAGATTTGACGAAATGCTAACAGGTAAAACACAGGGAACTGATATTGTAACGCAAAAAACTTACCGGCTCGACCAACCCATCAACGTGGCCGGAAAGTCGGTGCTGATAGTTGAAGTTTAAGGGTTTCGCGTTCAGAAATGAATTTGAGAATTTGAGGATTTGAAGAATTTAGGGGCATTTGAGAATTGATAATGCAAATCAGGGGTTGAGAATAATTCTATTTTGCTTACAGTGATTTATTTCCCGGAGGCTTCGGCGCGTGAGCGTTCGACTGAGACTTCGGCGTGAAACCTTTGGCGTGGCTCAGTCGAAGCCTACGGGGAAATTTACTGTACATCCTTTTCCGCCTCGTTGCCGCACGTTTTTTTTCTTTGGCAAACAAGTCTGATCAACCTTTTATTATTTTATATTCTTATTCCTACGCGGGAGCAGGTTTGCTTATTTTAGCCGAACAAGAACTTAATAAAATAAACACTTTTTCTTTTCATGGAATCCTGTTTTATCCTTTATAATCATCCTTTTAATATCTTCCTTTCCATAGTTCCTTCTTTCGTTAAGACACGAATAATGTATATTCCTTTTGGAAGATTGCTCACAGAAACATTTTCATTTGCCTGAACTTGTTTGTGAAGTAACGCTTTACCATTCAAATCGTAAATAGAAATGGTAATTGGCCCTTCAATACCATGTATTCGGAATGATCCTGTAACCGGATCCTGATAAATGTTGATTTTCTCATCCAATAATGAAGTTACAGCTGTTGGCATTTCAACAATGTTCTTGAAATCTTTCCATTCGTAGGCTGTCTGATAAGCTAATTTTGAACCTATCGGAACATTAAGCACGCAATTACTTTTATTCACATTTTCGAAAACGCTGATCCAGCTATAAATCGAAATTGGAGTTGGAGAATAAATATAAACAGAATTTAAACCTGAGCATGAAAACGAGGATGAGCCTAACGACCTGACAGATGCAGGTATCGAAATGCTGGGTAACGCGTTACAATTTTCAAATACCCCATCTTCAATGCTTTTCACCGAATTACCAATTGTAACATTTTTAAGGTTACTACAATTCTCAAATGCTCCGGTATTAATTACAGTCACAGAATTTGGAATTATAATACTTGTTAATCCTGTGCAATAAGAAAAGAGATAATGACCGATATTGGTCAGCGAAGCAGGAAGTGTAATGTCAGTTAGTGCCGTGCAAGATTCAAAAACTGCAGCTTCGGTTTTAGTAACTGAATTCGGTATTGTTATGCTACTAAGATTCGAACAATGTCCAAAAGTATGGTACTTAAGCGTAGTTACTAAATTTGGAATAACAACACTTGTAAGTGAGCTACAATACTCAAACGCTGCATCGGAAATAGAAGTAACCGAATTGGGAATTGTGAGATTATTTAAGCTCGTACAATGTGAAAAAGCACCATATCCAATAGTATGAACTGAGTTAGGGATAGTTATACTTTTCATTCCGGTACAATAACTAAATGTTCCCGATGGAATTGAAGTTATTGAATTTGGTATTATAAGGTTGTTCAAACTACTACAATAAGTAAATGCTTCACTGCCAATTGAAGTAACCGAATTAGGAATTGTGAGATTATTTAAGTTCGTACACGAATTAAAAGCATTAGGTCCAATAGATTTAATGGTATTGGGAATCGTAATATTATTAAGCCCCGAACATTTATAAAAAACATATTCAGAAATCCCAATTAATGAACTTCCTAAAATTACATTTTTTAATCCTGTACAATTACTAAAAGCACTAATTCCGACAGACTTAACTGAATTAGGGATAACAATTCCGGGCAATCCTGTACATGCATAAAATGATCCGTATCCAATTGAGATAAGTTTATCGGGAAGTGTGATGTTTGTTAAGCCTTTGCAATTCTGAAAAGCATTATCACCAATTGTGGTGAGTGAGGCCGGAAGGTCAATATTCGTTAATGCAGTACAGTTATTGAAAGCATCTTTTCCGATAATCTCTAATCCTGAAGGTAGTATAACCGGATATAAACTTGTACAATCGTTAAACATTCCGATCGCTATCATTTTAAGATCAGTAGGAAACGAAACGGAGGTGAGATTTTTACAGGCTGAAAATGCATAACTACCAATATTGGTCAAAGTAGCAGGTATAGCTATATTTGTTAGTCCGGAATTTGTAAATGCATAATCACCTATGGTTGTAAGTGATGCCGGAAATTCAATGGAGGTAAGTCCCATACAAACCTGAAATGCCTTTGAGCCGATTGTTTTTAATGATGGTGGTAAAGTGATAGTTTTAAGATTTAAACAATACCCGAAAGCATCTTCACCAATGGATGTAAGTGTTGGAGGAAAAATAATTGATTTCAAACCTGAGCAGCTCGAAAATGCAGATGCACCTATAATTGGATTAGCCGGATTAATTACCAAACTGGACAAACCATAGCAATTATTAAATGCACTTCCACCAATTGAATCAACAGATGCAGGAATTGTCAATACCCCTGTAAGTCCGGTACATCCCTGAAATGCACTTGCGCCTATTTTCTTTAACTTCAACGGTAGTGTCAATTGTCCTTGAATGCCGGTACATCCATAAAATGCAGCATCTCCTATTGAAATAAGCGAATCGGGCAAACTAATTAACGGTAATTTTACACAGTTAAGGAAAGCACGATCTTTTATTAAACTTAATTGCAATGGCCATTCAATTGAAGTTAAATTGCCAGCATTATCGAATGCATGACTACCTATTGAAACTGTGGTCTCCGGTAAAATAACAGTTTTAATATAATATGAAAATGCTTCTCTGGGAATTTCATTGTCGGAATAATTGGTATATAAACTACTTCTTGATGTTCCGTCGTTACCTTGATATGCAACAATATTTACAGCGCTCAGATCTAAGTTAGCCAATGCCGGCATATTATCCCGTATGGTTTTAAAATCGCGTGCATCCACTGTGCCCATTAACGCTATATCAGTGATAGTACTTAGTTCAGTAGAAGTCAAAATAGATGAAAGTTCGCCAGCTGTAACTTTTCGTGGAGCAGCGGCCTGCGTAATGTCCACCTTTTGTGAGTTGAATCCGGGTGAAGATATTATTATTGTTGCTTTTCGTATTGTGTCTGAAAGATTGGCTTCAGCAGTCAAGGTAAGAACGCTGTCGTTGCTACTGATATCCGGACTTACAATCAACCATGGTTGGTCGGATTGAGCGAGCCATGCCACATTGGTTTTTATTTTCAATACAACACTTTTTGATTTCAAGGATGAGTTGAATTTCACTGTTCGCTGACCAACCAAAAATCCATGAGTATTTTCAATAATATTCACGAAACTATTCCACTTATCTGTGTTTTTGTACAATGAAGATGTGGCATAGGGTACATAGAGTGTACATCCTGCTTTATTCATTTTATAGAAAGGATCACCGGAATTAGTTAAATCTATTGGGTAACTTGAATTTAAATATATTGAAGTCAGACCTGTACAACCTTGAAATGCTGAATACCCTATGTAAGTAATTGATGATGGCAATTTAATGGAAATCAGGCTTGTCTTTGACCATTCCTGGCTATAGATATAAAATGCGCTTGGTGGTATGGCATTGGCTGAATATCCTGCATTGAAATCATAAGTTCCACCTTCGCCGTTAAATGCAACAATAGTAACCTTACTAATATCCAATCGGGCTAATTCAGGCATTTCATCTCTGAGAGTTTTGAAATCGCGGGCATCCATTGTTCCTGTAATATTGAGGTCAACTATTGAATTAAGTTCTTCGGCACTCAAGCTTGTTGATAAATTTCCTGCTGTGATGCTGATAGTTTTAGGGGATCCGGTTTGTGTTACTGTAATGATTTGAGAGCCATAACCCGCAGAAGATAAAGTAATATTTGCAAAACGTCGGGATGTTGAATCATTTTGTTCGACAACAAAAGTCAATTTTCCATCACCCGACCCAGAAGCAGGGTTCACTGTAACCCACGACTGGTCCGATGCAGCCGTCCAACCGACATTGGCCGAAACATCTATTGAACCTGTGGAACCTTTGCCGTAAGCTAATTTTATTTTATTTGAACCTGCTATAAACCCTTGTGTATTTTCTACTATATTTTTAAAAGCGTTCCATTGATAGTCAGCGGCATAAAGTGCTTTTGCTTTATAGGGCACATACAAGGTACAGGTAGTGTTATTTACATTAAAAAACACATTATAGGACCTGTTTAAATCAATGGGATAAGAAGAATTTGAATAGATTGATGCTAAACCTCTACAACCATAAAAAGCATAGCCTCCTAATGAATTCACGGTGGAAGGAATAGAAAAAGAACTTAAACCGCTACAATTTTGAAAAGCAAATTCACCAATAGCAACAACTTTTGACGGTATTACAGCCGACTGTAAAATTATTTTTCCACTAAAAGCATATTGTGGAATCGTATTAGCCGGATAAACTGTTGAAATTGAAAAAGGATATGTCCCTTCTGTTCCTGTGTAAGCGAGGATTGAAGCGCCCGTAAAATCAAGATCAGTCAACAAAGGCATTTTATCCCGCATGGTTTTAAAATCGCGCGCATCCAGTGTGCCTGTTAAAGTTAGTGCTGAAAGAGAACTGAGCTCATCAGGGGTGAGAGCGGTATATAATCCTCCGGCAGTGATATCGATCGTTTTTGGGGCTATATTTTGTGTAACTTCTACAAATTGAGAGATACAATCGGGAGCTGATACAGTGATGATCCCTTTTCTTGCATTTGCTGTCAAATTGTCTTCTGCAATAAGGGTAAGCGTCGAGTTCCCCGAGCCTGAACCGGTATTTACAGTAAGCCACGGTTGATCAGAGCTGACTGTCCAGGCTACATTTGATTTTATATCAATATTAACGCTGCTTCCTGCATTATATCGTATTTTTAATTTATTTGTACTTAGTAAAAAACCTGTTGGATTTTCAACTATTTTAGTAAATTCTTTCCATTGGGTTGAAGCTGCATAGAGTGATTTTGACCCATAAGGCACATGTAATGAACACTTGATTTTATCTATATCGTAAAACACGAAACTAGTGTTGGTCAGGTCAATCGGATAGCTTGAATTTACGATTATTGAAGTCAATCCTCTACAGTTATAAAACGCATAACTACCTATGAAACTCACCGATGCTGGAATGGTAATTGATTTCAGCCCTGTGCAATTATAGAAAGCATTACCATTTATAGAAGTCACAGATGAAGGGATTGAAACAGTAATTAACCCACTACAATCTCCAAATGCATTAGCACCAATAGAGCTAATTGTTGATGGTAATTTAATGTTTTTTAAATTTGTATTCCCATATCGTGCACTGCTATTATAAAAAGCATTCATTGGTATAGTATTGGCAGGATAAGTGCCTGTTAAGCCAGCATAAGCAGCAATTGAAGCTCCGGATAAATCCAAATCGGCCAAATGAGGCATGCTGTCACACAGCACTTTAAAATCACGTGCATCCATTGTGCCGGTAACTGTAAGCGTCGAAAGTGAGTTCAGCTCATCGGCTGTAAGAGCAGTTGAAAGTCCTCCGGCCGAAATACTCACTGTTTTTGGAGCGAGCTTTTGAATTACTGTAACTGTTTGGGAAACAGAACCGGGAGCAGACAGTGTAACAACTGCATTTCGGATGGTTGTAATTTGAGTATTATCTGAAGTAAAAGTGAGTGTATTATCACCTGTACCCGACGCCGGAGCCACTGTTAACCATGTTCTATTTGAACTGGCTGTCCATGCTACATTGGCTTTTACATCAATGCTAGCTGTACTACCTGGATGATATGTAAGTTCAACTTTATTGGAACTGATAAAAAAACCTGTTGATTTTTCTACGATATTCGTAAATTCATTCCACTGATTGGCTGTTACGTAACGTGCTTTTGTTCCATAAGGTACATTCAGTATGCAGGAAGTTTTGTTTACATTATTGAAAACTGCTGTATATTTAGTTAAGTCAACAGGAAAAGAGTTTTCTATATAAATTGAATTTAAACCTGTGCATCCATCAAAGGCATATGAGCCAATTGTGCTGACCAAACCCGGTATAGTTATAGAACTTAGACTTGTACATCTTGAAAAACAAAAGTTGGGAATCACTGAAAGCGTAGCTGGTAAACTGATTGAATTTAAACTTGAACAATAGGCAAAAGCATAGTCTTTTATGGTACTTAAATGCGTTGGCAAGCTTAACTTTTTCAGATTGCTGCAACCATAAAAAGCAGAATTCCCAATCGTATATACTGAATTTGGTATATAGATTGAATCCACGCTGTTGCAATGATAAAAAGCATAATCTTTTATAGAAGACATGCCCGAAGGAATAACGATAGTTTTCAGATGAAGGCAACCTTCAAAAACATTTCCCGAATTATAAGTGTAAGGAGTTGTTGCAGTTACAAGCCCTTTGCAATTCTGAAAAGCATTGTAATTAATGTTGGTGTTTGCCGGAATTGAAATGGAAGTAAGAGCGTTACAGCCTGAAAATGCCTGATTGCCAATGGACTTGATGGAAGTTGGAAGTTGAACCGAAGCCAATCCTGTACAGCCGGAGAATACCGAATTGTTTATAACACTAACCGATGAAGGAATTGCTATGGACTTTAAACCAACACAAGCTGAAAAGCATGATTCACCAATTGAATTAATTGTAGAAGGAATTGTGCTTAAAACCAGCGCCGTACAACCCGAAAAAGCAGATTTACCCAGAGAAACCAATGATTCTGGAAAATTGACAGATATTAATTTTGAACAACCTGAAAAGACTCCTTCATTAATGCCTGACAAAGCTGTAGGCAACGTCAACGCACTTAAGTTACTGCAATTCTGGAATGAATAAATTCCCAAATTGGTTACTGCATTTGGTATAATTACTGATTTCAGTCCGCTGCAACCCGAAAAAGCATACGCGCCAATTGTAGACACACTATCCGGAATGGAAATAGATTCAATTCCTGTACAGTTTGCAAAAGCCCGATCACCTATACTTTTAACCGAAGCGGGTATTTTGAATGTTGTAACATTGGCAGGAAAGGCATTGAAGGCATAATTTTTTATAGAAGTTAGCCCGTCGGGTATAATAATGGTTTTAAGTTTTGTACAGCCTACAAATATATTGCTTCCGTTTGAAATGTCATTTCCGTAAGGTATTGTTATTGTAGTCAGTCCACTGCAACCACCGAATACACCACTTTTTATAGTTGTAAGTCCTTTTGGAAAAACGAGTGAAGTTAATAAACTACAACTTGAAAACGCATCGTCTTCAAGAGTAGTCAGCGAATTGGGTATCTTTACTGATTTCAATTTCATATTTTGCCAAAATGCACCCCGACCAATTGAAGTTACACCTTCGGGAATCGTTATTGAATCAAGATTGATACAGTTATAAAATGCATGTGTTCCAATAGAAGTTAGTGTTGAAGGAAGGGTAATTTTAGTCATGCTCCCCAACTGGTAAAAAGCGCCATCCTTAATTGTTGTAACCCCTTCGGGAACTATGATAGTTCGTAGGTTATTGCAGCCTGAAAATATATCACCTCCATCATTTGAGCATGGTGTGGTGGCAATAACTAATGAATCGCAACCAAAAAAGGCAGGACCGTAATATGAAATCTTAGTTGGAGGCAATATTACTGATTTAACACCACAGCCAGAGAATGCAGATGCTCCTATCGAAGTAACGGTTGCCGGAATTTCTACCGAAAGCAATCCGGTACAGTTATAAAAAGCTGTAGATCCTATTCGAACTATGTTAGTTGGGAAAGAAATTTTTCTTAATGTGCTCTTTTTGAAGAATGCCTGATCTGGTACAGTATCAAGTGGACTTGTAATTCTTGCTTCGCTCAAATCCAATATCTGAATCACTGACAGACTATCACGCATATAAAAGAAATCGGACTTGTTTAGAGTACCTGTTACTTTTAGACTTGTAATTGTTTTTTTCTCTGCCGGAGTGAATAAGCCTGCCAAAGCTCCCGCTGTATTGTTTACGGTTTTTGATACCTGTGCTTGCCCTAAAGTGAAAAGGCATAAGCAAATAAATAATAAAATTGGTTTTGTAATTTTCATGCGTTTATTATTTTTTAGATAGTTGTCGCATGGAACCTGTCTGCCGAACAGGCAGGCTCGCAATGAACATGGTCTTTGGATTAAACTGTTGTTTTAATGCTCGTTTCATATTGTATTGATTCTTTATGTCCTAACTTTGTTTTTTTTCACGGGCGCAAAACCTGCTTATGCACTTTCAGCTCGTAAATCTGATAACTTATTTAATTACGCTAATTGTGTCGTACAATATAGTATATGGAGATTTGTTCGATTGAAAATAGAATTCTCCAACCCGGTTAAAGGTCAAATAAATACGGTGTCCGTCCCTATTAAAACGTCATTACAATCCAAACTTTCATTATCAAATCCTGTAGCAGTTATCTGATAATGATTCTCGTTATTTTTAGTCAGGCTAATTTGCAGATTACTCCAACAGCTGTTAGGTGCATAAGCGTATACGTGAATTGGAACTACTTCTCCAATTTTTACCGTTAAAGGGATTTCCGTATTAGCAATAACAATAGGCTTGTATTGTCCTTTTTCGTCTTCTCCTGAACAACTCAATAGAAGGATGACAATCAGAATGATATGGATGTACTTCATGTTTTATTATAATTTCTGTTGTTATCTATCATTGTATAAAAACGCGAAAATCAAAATCTTTTTCCCTCGCTGTCGCACAGCGGCAAAGTAAATGCGGTTCAACCGACGCTTCCTTGCTGCGTCGTGCCGACCGCGGGAAGCATAAATGTTAGCGGGTCGGTGTTTGTTTCGTTGTTCGTCGTTTGTTGTACTTGCGTCACAAATAGTTTTAAAGTTAAAACTACAATAACTTAGCCGTATTAAAGTATAAAGGTCTGCTTGTTTAACTTTCCACACGAAGCGTTTTCTTTGTTGTTTTGTCGTTTTACTGTTTTTTCTCAATCACTTTTCAATAGAGAGTCTTATTCATTTAAAATCTTCGTTACTAATTTCAATTTCGTATACATTTATTCCTGTATCAATTACCCCAAAATGACTAGGTTCACAACTGTATGTCCAGTTCTCACGTTTTAAATAGTCTAATGATAAAGTAGACTTGTCACTTGCTTCTATTCTCAAAGTGTCGAAAAGTTGCAAAAAATCATCTTTTTCATCATGGGGGTTACTGCCCATGATTTCTGTCTCAAAAAATATTGTTTCAGTCTTTGGTTTTATGATAAATGAAGTGTCGAATGAGTAAACAATTAACTCCTTATCAGATTTATTATTTACAATATATTTATATCCAATAATTGGGTCACATGATGAGAAAAGAACCATGCAAAAAATGAAAGTCGTGAGTTTTAAACTAAGACTTGATTTTAAATTAATTGTTTTCATAATACAGTTCTAAAAGATTTTTTTTGTATTCTTGTCAATTCTCACGGAACCCCCGAAATCATTCGGGGCAAGCTGTGCTTGAAAGTCTCCCTTCACACGGCTCTTTATGTTATTAATTAACCTCGTTCTACCGGATATCCTCAATCAATCTACAAAGCTTTGCAGCTGTCTGAGCTGAACCAACAGTCGTGACCGCTGGTTCCCAGCAACGTATGCCTACTTTAATCATTTAAAGAACATCCTGCAGGACAAGGTTATTACTGCCAAACGTGCAATTTTTTGAATTATTTAGCTATAAAATCTTCAGGAAGAATAGTGTACACATTAATAGTTTCGCCCTTGGTACCAATATTTTTTTGATCAAAATAATCCGTGCTGTATGGTGTCTTCGATCCTATTCCATCTGATCTTTTGTATCTTTTCTTCAACTTATTATTTGAAGAGAAATCGATAGAATCAGAATAATCAATAAAAAAGAAATCAGCATTATAACCTCCTATTACTTCCCAAAATATTGTGCTGTACTCTCCAGTTCGAATCATTAAAGAATCATAAGCAGGTGAAGTTGCTTTGATTTTTATAATAAAACTTTAACTTCAAATCTTCACCTGTTTCGTTCTTAAATTGATAGAAAATATATTTACCTTCTCTATCAACACAACTTACCAAAAATAATAAAATAATGGTAGTAATTACTATGCAAATTCTATTTGGCTTTTTCATAATCATTTCCAATTTCTGTTTTTTCATACATATTTCAATTAAACAGCAATAATTGTTAATATCTCAATATGCATGAAAGGCAGATACAAAGCACGTCTGGCAGAAATAGTGGATTATTACCACCAAACGTGCAATTTTTTGAATTATTTAGCTATAAAATCTTCAGGAAGAATAGTGTACACATTAATAGTTTCGCCCTTGGTACCAATATTTTTTTGATCAAAATAATCCGTGCTGTATGGTGTCTTCGATGCTACTCCATCCATTCCTCTATATCTTTTTTTCAACTGATTATTCGAAAGGAAATCAATAGAATCAGTATCCGCAATAAAAAATACATCGGCATCATATCCTCCACTTATTTCCCAAAATAATAAGCTATACCCCCCGGTTCGAATCATTAAAGAATCATATGCAGGTGCAATTGATTTGTGAGTATAATAAAACTTCAATTTTAAATCTTCACCTGTTTCATTCTTAAATTGATAGAAAATATATTTACCTGTTCTATCAACACAACTTACCAAAAATAATAAAATAATGGTAGTAATTACTATGCAAAATCTATTTTGCTTTTTCATATGTTTCAAATAATTTATCTATGTTCGACAATATTGTTGGGTCTGTTCTCAAAGCTTTTACATTCTTTTTCAAATCGGCTAAGCTGAATGTTTTTCGCAAAACTCCCCGCAATTCAGCAATAGTAAATCCCGTCCTACCGGGACATTATAAACAATGTTGTTTCCCCGTAGGCTTCGACGTGAGACCTTCGGCGTGAGCTCAGTCGAAAGCTCAGTCGAACGGGGATTTACATATTTATTCTATTGGTTTATAAATATATCTTTCATCATATTCCACTCCAAACAATTTTAAGAATTCTACATACTCTTCAATAAATGTTCTTTTTTTATGATGTAATTCCTGTTCTTCAATATAACGCGCAATGTCTGGAATTTGTGACTTACCATAACTGAATACTCCAAAACCCTCTTGCCATGAAAATTTACCTTTTACCAAACGGTTGTCATTTATCCAAAGAGATGAACTTTGTTTAACATCATGCATTAGATCTGAAGGTGCTTGTTTCGGATTCATACTTACAAGTGCATGTACATGGTCAGGCATACCATTTATTACATAGGCTTTATGACCATTATTTGTAATAATTCCGCTCATATATTTATATAGTTCTGGTTGCCATTTTGGATTTATTAATGACATACGGTTTTGTACAGCAAAAATAAAATGAAGATAAATCTGAGAATAAGTATTTGCCATAATGTATCTATTTATCCCCAAATGGGGAGTTTATAATTAAATTAAACATATGTATATCCCCTACGGGGAAACGTCAGATCGTATTGTATTCTTTCTATGGTTATTTATCCCCTACGGGGAAACCGTCAGATCACAATTTATTCTTTCTATGGTTATATATCCCCTACGGGGAAATTTTCTATCCATCTTTTTTCCCGGAGAGACTATATTCTATTACCTTTC
>JAYFRI010000329.1:0-25341 GCA_034926015.1 Paludibacter sp.
AGATCTTGGAGGTGCACGCGTACATGCCGAAATTACCGGCAACGCGCATTTTTATGCTTTGAGCGAATTAGAATGTCTCGATCAAATCAAACAACTGATTGCTCTTATTCCTCACAACAATCAGACAAAAGCAGCTAAGGTTGAGCCCAAGAAACCAAAATCAAGAAAAAACATCGAAAATATTATTCCATCCGATCCTAAACAACCTTATGACGTGCGCGAAATAATTTTCGCACTGGCCGACGATTCGAAATTCCTCGAAGTTCAGGAATTGTGGGCGCCTAATATTGTTATTGGTTTCGGACGTTTGGAAGGCGAAACAGTAGGTTTCGTGGCCAATCAGCCTATGTATCTTGCAGGAGTTCTCGATTGCGATGCATCCGACAAAGCAGCCCGCTTTATTCGTTTCTGCGATGCATTTAATATTCCTATTATCACGCTCGAAGATATGCCTGGTTATTTGCCTGGAGTAGATCAGGAACATGCAGGCGTTATCCGTCACGGCGCTAAAATGCTTTACGCTTATTCCGAAGCTACAGTACCTAAAATTACTGTCATTCTGCGAAAAGCGTATGGTGGAGGCTATATTGCAATGAATTCGCGTCACCTTGGTGCCGACTTTATGTTTGCCTGGCCGGGTGCCGAAATTGCAGTAATGGGGCCTGAAGGTGCAGCCAATATTATTTTCCGCAAAGAAATTATGGAAGCCGAAGACGAAGATGCAATGCGTCAGATCAAAGTGAAAGAATATATTGAAAAATTTGCAAATCCTTACGTAGCAGCATCAAAAGGTTATATCGATGCAGTAATTGAACCGCTCGAGACCCGCGATTTATTATTGCATGCGCTTGATGTTTCGAAAAACAAAGACGATCACCGTCCTGCTAAAAAACACGGGATTCCTCCATTTTGATGGAATTTTATTCAAGCTCATTTATTGAACTTTTAATCGTTGTCTTATAAAATTAAAATATAATGAATAAGAAAAAAGAAACTCCCGAATTGGTAGATTTTGCAGTAACAGCGCGTAAATATAAAACACAGCTTACAACTAAATACATGAACCGTAAGGTTTGGGTGGATCCCAATCCTTACGATGTTCAGTCGTCAATTCCGGGTACTATTATACAAATATCTGTCGCCGAGGGTGAAATCGTAAAAGAAGGTGCGCCCTTACTCATACTCGAAGCCATGAAAATGCTAAACCGCATTGAAATGCCATTCACTGCTCGTATCAAAAAAATTAACGTAGCAGTTGGTGAGCGGATTCCGAAGGAAACTCTGATGATAGAATTGGAAGCTGTAGAATAGCAGCTCGATTTATCGAAATAAACAAAAGAAACTCAACCAGAATACTGGTTGAGTTTCTTTTGTTTTTAACTAAAATATCCGGAACGGCACTGTCTGGCAGAATACCTATTGTTTTATTTATCCGGCAAATAATACTGAAAAAGACCCATTATTTCCATTGTAAGCGCAATAAATACATGCACAATAACGCCTCCCCAGATATGACGTGTTTGATAAACCAGCGCACCCAAAATGTAACCTCCAAACAACGATGATATGGTTTCGACAGGCGGTTTGCCAAAATGAATGACAACATACAAGGCCACCATAGACAAAACAGCACCACGTCCCATTAAACCGACCATGCCAATCACCAACGCCCCTCTGAAAAGCAATTCAGTCATAACAAAATCAATTACGTACGAAATCTCGAACAAAACTGTACTCTCCCAGGTTTTCAAGCCTAAAACATCTTCGTAAAGCCAGGGCTTAAATTGCGGATAGGCATTCTGAAAATCAGCAGAATATGATGCAACAATCAGAAACGGGAGCAACAACAAAAAGAAAGAAAAATACCCTTTAAAGTAACTTGTATTCAACGATAATCCATACAATCCTTTCGTTTTACGATCGACTATAAGTTTCAGAAAGACAAGTGGAACAAAGTAAAAAATAAGACTTTTTACTTGCGAAAATAAACGAAGAACGAATCTGCTTTCCTCCTCAAAAAGCGAGGGAAACTCCCATTGATGATATCCATAATATCCTATCGAAAGACCATAAACAACAACAATAAATAAACTCTTGAAGTAAAATCCGGGATTTTTAAGTGCAACCACATCCTTTCGGAGCAGGAAAACAGGAATCGCAGCCAAAAAATAAACAATAGCATAAAAAACAGGAAAGATCCACACCGAAGTACCATCAAAATAGCTATTCAATAGCACTTTGCTGTAAAAACCCCACGAATAATTGAAATAGACAGCTACGCCAACAATAAAGAAAGTGAAAAGATAAGAACTCAGATGGAAGTCAGATTTTATAAATTTCCATACTTCATTCAGAAGCGAAGTAAGTTCTTTAAACATCACCATTACTCTTTATAATCATCTCAGAATGAATTTTTTCGATCATACTTCGATATTCGTTTTCAAAATTTGGCGTGAAAATATGCTGATCTAAGCGCTCGACTATCTCGTCCCTGCTCCAAAATTTCCCATCCATAATCTCAACCGGATCAGGCACTATTGCCCCATTGTAAACGGTATAAAAACAGTGTACCAACTCAGCCTCCTGCGCCGAAACAAACTTGTAGCGCGTAATAAAAACAGGCTCAAAATCGGTTACTCCTAACTCCTCACCTACTTCGCGTCGAAGCGCAGCTTCAATTGTTTCGCCATAATCTACATGCCCACCCACCGAAGTGTCCCACTTCCCCGGCTGAATATCTTTGTCAATTGCTCTTTTCTGAAGGTACAAGTTCCCTTCGGAATTAAACACATGTAAATGAACTACAGGGTGTAACAAAAAAGTACCCGAATGACATTCTGTACGTGTAGCCTTTCCGATAAGGTGTCCTTCCTCATCCACAAGCGGAAAATACTCAGTAGTTTTTGTTTTCATAAGCACAAATTAATGATTTTTTTTTTGAAAAGTAAAATAAAAGCTAAAAAAATACGTAAATATATTTATCACTTATTGAACAGAATACATTTGAAACAATTTTATTAATCGCTGAGTATTTAAAGGCATTCAGCAGCTATTTTTCGTTTATATAAAAGGTTTATAGTATCTTTGTGACCGCTTTTGAGGGCACAAAATAAACTTAATAAATTGAAAAATAAAATTAAATTTCTTATATGAAAGAGTTTAAAATTGCAGTAATTGGATTAGGCTATGTAGGTTTACCATTGGCCATCGAATTTGGTAAAAAATATAAAGTACTAGGCTACGACATCAATCAAAAAAGGGTTGAAGAGCTGCAAAACGGTTTTGATCATACACTCGAAGCTGATTTGGAGGGTATGAATGAAGCCATTAACATTCATAAGACTCAACCGAATATAGGTTTATCCTTCTCCTCCGACGAAGCAGAGTTGTTAAATTACAATACATACATAGTTACCGTCCCCACTCCTATCAACAACTTTAATATGCCCGATTTGCAACCACTTATAAAGGCGTCGCAAATGCTTGGACGTGTTGTAAAAAAGGATGATATAATCATTTACGAATCGACGACCTATCCTGGTTGCACCGAAGAAGACTGTGTTCCACAGATAGAAAAAACATCCGGACTGAAATTTAACGTTGATTTCTATGCTGGCTATAGCCCCGAACGCATCAATCCGGGCGATAAAATAAACACGCTTACAAAAATCAAAAAGGTTACCTCAGGGTCTACGCCCGAAGTAGCCGATATCGTAAACAATCTTTACGCCTCCATTATTACTGCAGGAACACACAAAGCACCCAGCATAAAAGTGGCCGAAGCTTCTAAAATCATCGAAAATGCTCAACGCGATGTCAATATTTCGTTTGTAAATGAATTAGCACTGATTTTCGACAAAGTAGGTATTGATACCAACGATGTACTCGATGCGGCCGGCACTAAATGGAACTTTCTGAAATACCGTCCCGGATTGGTGGGTGGTCATTGCATCAGTGTCGATCCCTATTATTTAGCCAGCAAAGCAGAGTCGCTCGGTTACGTTACGCAGGTGATTCTTTCGGGGCGCCATGTGAACAACAGCATCGCACCTTTCATAGCCAACAAGGTGATGAAACTAATGATTCAGAAAGGGCAAACCATCAAAGGTGCCAATGTACTGATCCTCGGTGTAACTTTTAAAGAAAATTGTCCCGATATTCGAAACACCAAAGTTATCGATATCTTCAAAGAATTCAGCGAATTTGGAACCAGGGTTGATATTTACGACCCCTGGGCCATAGCAGAAGAAGTGAAACATGAATATGGAGTGGACATTATCAGCGAGCTTGATGAAAATAAAAAGTACCAGGCTGTTTTACTTGCTGTTGCCCACGACGAATTTCAGACCTTTGATTTCGAAAAACACTTCTCAGCCGGTGCTGTAGTATTCGATGCCAAAGCAGTGGTAGACAGACGTTGGGTGGATGGAAGATTGTAGGAAGAAAATAAGATTTAATACTGTAGTGAGAATCAATATGGTTTATCCATAAGCATGCAGGTTCTTTCAGAGAAAACAATATCATGCGATAGGACTTTTTAAATTGTAGTATATAATATCTGCTTTTCATTGCAAAAAAACGATTCAAAACTACGAAGTGTAACTAACATTTTTCTAGAAAACGTTGCTCTTATTCAATCAACAACTACAGATTGTCTGCGACAAATAACGAATCTTCAACTATTTATAAAAAAATACAATAATTACTAGTAACATATACTAGCTAAAATTTAATGTCGGATATCTCAATAAATACCAAGCGCATCGCTAAAAACACTACTTTGCTTTACATCAGGATGATGGTTGTTATGGTTATTAACCTATATGCTGTTCGTCTTGTATTAAATGCTCTAGGTGTTGAAGATTTCGGTATCTACAATGTGATTGCAGGTGTAATTACTATGCTTTACAGTGTCAGCAGTGTACTATCGTCGGCAACACAAAGGTTTTATTCATCTTCAGTTGGAGAAAACAACTTAAAACATCTTAGAGAGATATTTTCTACAAGTCTATACATTTATGTGATTTTGTCTGTAATAGTGTTGGTAATTGGTGAAACAATTGGATTATGGTTTGTAAATACCCAATTAGTTATTCCGGACAATAGAATGAACGCAGCAAACTGGATTTATCAGTTGTCAATATTTTCTTTCATTGCGAGTATAATGCAGGTTCCGTTTTCTGCTGCTACCATTGCACATGAAGATATGGGTATTTTTTCGATTATTAGTACTTCTGAAACAGTATTAAAACTACTGTCAATTTTTTTGATTTTTATAATTCCTATAGACAGGCTAATAATATATGGAGCAACACTATTTGTAATATCTGTTTTGGTTTTAATTTCTTACATTCTGATTGCGAAAAAACGATATCCCGAATGCAGCTACAAAAAACCTACACAAAAAGAACTATTCAAGGAGTTACTTTCATTCTCAGGCTGGTCTTTCTTTGGCTCAATTGCCGGAGTTGGGATGTCGCAAGTTAACACCATTTTAATTAATATATTTTTTGGACCAATAGTCAATGCTGCGAGAGCCATCTCATTTCAATTTAATCAGGCTTTAACTTCATTTGTAAGTAGTTTTATTCTAGCGGTGCGTACGCCAATGATAAAATCATATGCTGAAGACTCACATTTATATCTCATCAAGATTTTCAATATTAGCAACAAGTTCATATACTACTGCTTAATAATGATTTGTCTTCCTGTTTTTCTGGAAATGGACACTATATTAAATTTATGGCTGAAGACAACAGATTCCCAAACAATTTTATTTTCCAGACTAATACTTATTTACACCTTAATAATATCCTTAAATAACCCTATTTCAATTATTATTCATGCAACAGGTCATGTCAAGGAGTATCATCTATCTGTAGAAACTTTCACATTACTATGTGTACCTGCGACATACATTCTCTTTAAATTAGGCTATCCGGCTTATTCAACCTATATAGCTATGATAGTTACAGCCGTTTTAGCCCATTTGGTCAGATTAATCTGTCTTAAAAGATACTTCAAACATTTTAGTTATTCTGAATATGTAAAATCATTTGTAATTCCGGCTCTCTTTATTACCATAGCTACAGCTATTATTGTTACATTTGTGCATAAAAGTATTTTTGATCCAGCTTTGCGTATCATAGTTATTGTTTCACTCTCAATAGCTTGTATTGCAGCATTTACTTATGTGTTTGGTATGTCCAAAACAGAAAAAGTATTTTTCAGACAATTTATTACTAATATTAAAAGAAAAATTGGCATACTTTAATTATGGAGAACCTGATTAGCAACATTAATATAATTGTTTTTATAGCTGCATTAGCAGTTACCATTTATTTTTATCAGAAAAAGAAAAGATTTTTTGATGCAGGAAGTGTACTATTGTTTTCGTACCTTTTTTATTCAATAATGTCTTTACTGCTATACAATTATCCTTTTTTTATATTTACCTTTCAACCCATTCGATTATTTCCTTTTATTTACCTGTATTTAATGCTTCTATTGACTGCCATTCCAATACTTAAATATGATCAAAGCAAAATTCAGGAAATCCAAAAGCCAAGTCATAATTTATTTAACGTAATCTCTATCATCTTCATTATTACATCGTTAATTCAATTACCAACAATTATTTCTGATTTTAAAGTAAGTATTGTGGAATTATTAACTGTATCATCCGGAGGCCAGGATTTATATAATGAGGCTATGGATAACAGCTATTCTACAGGTGATGGAAGTATCGCTAATCTGGCAGCTATTGTATCAAATTCATATGGTTACTTTGGAATTCTTCTCTTCTTTTATTACCTGACATTAGAGAATCGTAACAAGTTTATTTTAATCGGATTATTTTTTTCTGTTATAACAAGTTTATTTACATACATATCGTTGGGTCAGAGAGGGCCAATAGTGGAAATCCTCTTTTCTATGATTATTACTTATTTTGCACTAAAGAAGTTTATAACTCCAAAGGTGAATAAAATAATTAAAATTGTTGGTATTTCTTTAATCGCTATGGTTTCAGTTCCAATTATTGCATTGACTAATAGTCGTTTCGAAGATAATCTTGATGGTTCACTTTCATCTGTATATTATTATGTAGGTCAGGAAAATTTGTACTTTAATAATTACGGATTGGATAATGGGGGTATTAGATATGGTGATAGAACTTTCCCACTATTTAAACGCATGCTTGGATTTGAAAATATACCCAACAACTTTTGGGAAAGGAGAGAGAAGTACCCTGAATTAGAAATAAATGATGAAGTTTTTATTGGTTTTATAGGAGATTTTACTTTAGATTTTGGGCCTGTACCAGCTACATTGATCCTGATAATTTTCACATTAATTGTTCTAAGAAAAACCCGAATATGGGATGGAGAAATTTTATTTCATCAACTAATACTTATTCATTTTGTAATGAGTGTCTGTATGGTTGGTGGTATGAAGTTATACCCTTTTTCCGATACTGGGGGCAATTTACAATTGATTTTTTATTTTTTAGCCTATCTGATTTTTAAAGCTGATTATCTTATCACACAGCATAAAAAAACGAATATGATTTTTTAATAAGCAGGTATTTTAATAGATTGATAATTATATTTTTATTTATAAATATGAAAGAAACATCTGAATTTCCACTATTTACTGTTATTATTCCGCAAAAGAACAGAGCTGAATATCTGATTCATACATTAAAAACCTGTATGATTCAGGATTATCCAAATTTCGAAATAATTGTCTCTGATGATTGTAGCGATGATAAATCAGTTGAAGTTGTGAGGGAGCTTTCAATGCGTGATTCCAGAATCAAGTTGTTTGCTCATGAGAACCATTTGGGAATGAGAGATAATTTTGAATTTGCTCTAAATCAGGTTCGCCCCGGATATGTAATGGCTTTGGGAGGTGATGATGGACTTGTACCTGGCTGTATATGGAGAATGTATGAAATTCTTTCAACTACAAATAAAGAATTGCTAACATGGACACCTGCAGCATTTTCTTATCCCAACTATAGTGGAGGTAAAAATATATTTTATATTAAAAGAAAGAGAAATGCAGGTGTGAAGTTAATTAAATCAGAAACATTTCTGAATAAAATTGCAAAAACATTTTTGTATCAAATAGAGGAGTGTCCAATGTTTTATATGAAAGGTGTAGCATCGACAGCTCTTGTTGATAGAGTGAAATCAAGAACTCCGGATAATAGTTTCTACTACTGTCCTACTCCAGATGGATTTTCGGGTGTAGTGTTAGCAGGAGAGGTTGAAGAATATGCTTTTACTTACGAGCCACTTTCAATTGCTGGAAATTCCATAAAATCTCAGGGTAGAAATTATCAGCGAACAGACCAAAAGTCCAAAGCAGAAGCTCAGCAGTTTTTTAATGATAACCTGAGAAAAACGATGCATTCTCAACTTGCAACGCAACAATACTCTCCTTTGGAGACATTAATGACGGCAGATTATCTGTTAACAGCTAAAGACCTGCCCGGATGGAATGGAAAATTTACTCCTATATCATTTGAAGCTCTTATACGGGAATCGTTTAAGTTCATGAAAACTGCCACATACGAAAATGAAGTTTTATTAAGGGAATTGAAAATTCTCAAAGAAATTGCAAAACAACATGATTTGATGGATTTGTTTGATGAGTTAATGCTTAAAACGAAAAGAAGAGTAGTCAGAGAAGAGGAGATTTATGGATTCCTCATAACTCATTCTATTAGATTTGATGGAACTGCTTTGGGTATTCATAATATTTACGATGCTGCACTTGCTACTAATTTTGTGTATAATTTTTACAATAGGGTCACGTTTAAAGCATTTTATGATTTTTTTAAGAATACATGTAGATTGCTAATCAGAACCAGAAAGTATAAAAAGGAGTCGCTCCCGGATATTGATCAATAATTAATTTTTACTATGTCATTATTTAAAGATAAAACACTTCTGATAACAGGAGGAACAGGGTCATTTGGAAATGCAGTGTTAAACCGCTTTCTGAAAACCGATATTGGTGAAATTAGAATTTTTTCTCGTGATGAAAAAAAGCAGGATGATATGCGTCATGAATTTCAGACCAGATTTCCTTCATTTGCTGAAAAAATAAAATTCTATATTGGTGACGTTAGGGATTTATCGAGCGTAAAAAATGCAATACATGGAGTTGACTTTATATTTCATGCAGCAGCTCTCAAACAGGTTCCTTCATGTGAGTTTTTTCCAATTGAAGCTGTAAAAACAAATGTATTAGGTACAGACAATGTGCTTAGTGCTGCTATTGAGGAGGGTGTAAAGGCTGTAATTTGCTTATCTACAGATAAAGCTGCTTATCCGGTTAATGCTATGGGGACATCTAAAGCTATGATGGAGAAAGTCGTTGTGGCTAGATCACGTTCTGTAAATCCTCAAAAAACAAAGATATGCTGTACCCGTTATGGAAATGTAATGTGTTCCCGTGGTTCAGTGATACCTCTTTGGGTTGATCAGATTAAAAATGGTCAGGCAATAACGCTAACAGAACCAACAATGACCCGGTTTATAATGTCGCTTGATGAAGCCATTGATCTTGTTCTGTTTGCTTTTGAACATGGATCTAATGGAGATATTCTTGTTCAAAAAGCCCCGGCTTGTACAATTCAGACTCAGGCAGAAGCTGTTTGCGAACTTTTTGGCGGCAAAAAAAGCAATATCAAACTTGTAGGCATTCGTCATGGTGAAAAAATGTACGAAACTCTGCTTACAAACGAAGAATGTGCTCAGGCTGTTGATATGGGTAATTTTTTCAGAGTACCCAGTGATAAACGTGATTTAAATTATGATAAATATTTTGTTAGCGGTGACACTGAACGTAATTTATTAACTGAATTTAATAGCAACAATACTGAACTTCTGAATATTGAGCAGGTAAAAGAGAAATTATTATCGCTTGATTATATTCAGGATGAACTAAAAAAAAAATAGAATATGAAATTCTTAGTGTTAGGTTGTAATGGTATGGCCGGACATACTATTTCTTTGTATCTTAAAGAAAAGGGGCATGAAGTTATTGGCTTTGACAGAACAAAGTCACAGTATATTGATAGCTTTTCCGGTGATGCCCGTGATACTGAATATTTAAGAAAAAATATTCTCTCAGGTAATTATGATTCAATAATTAACTGTATTGGAATACTTAATCAGTACGCCGAACAAAATAAAGCATTGGCTACCTTTTTGAATTCTTATTTTCCTCACTTTTTAGTAGAAACTACTTTAGATACAAATACTCAGGTAATACACATGAGCACTGATTGTGTTTTTTCCGGTAAAAGAGGCGAATATACTGAAGCTGATTTCAGGGACGGAGAAACGTTTTACGATAGATCTAAGGCTCTTGGTGAAATTGATGACAATAAAAATATTACATTAAGAAATTCAATTGTAGGTCCGGATATTAATCCTCAAGGAATTGGACTCTTAAACTGGTTTTTACAACAGGATGGAGTGATAAATGGTTATACAAAAGCAATGTGGACAGGTCAGACAACTCTACAGCTTGCAAAAACAATGGAAGCTGCTGCTATCAGTAAAGCTCATGGACTCTATAATACAGTTCCGGATCATTCTGTTTCGAAGTTCGATCTTTTAAAATTATTCAACCATTATCTTAAACAGGATGCACTGGTTATTAATCCGGTAGAAGGTATTAACCTCGATAAATCGCTTAAACGTACAAGGTTCGACTTCAATTATATTATCCCGGATTATGAAACAATGATTGCAGAAATGGCTCTATGGATATTGGCTCACAAGGAAATGTATCCTCACTATAATCTAAAATAATTAAATATGAAAAAGCTGAAATTGATGACAGTTGTTGGGACTCGTCCTGAAATAATTAAAATGTCGGCAATAATAAAGAAATGCGATAAATACTTCGAACATACACTTGTACACACAGGTCAAAACTACGATTACACTCTAAATGAGGTTTTTTTTAAAGACCTTAACCTACGTGAACCTGATTATTATCTGGGTGTAGTCGGAGAAAATCTTGGTCAAACTATGGGTAATGTAATTGCCCGATCGTATGAATTAATGACAGAAATTAAACCAGATGCAGTTATAGTGTTGGGCGACACTAATTCGTGTTTATGTGTTATTTCAGCTAAACGTTTGAAAATTCCGGTATTCCATATGGAAGCAGGTAATCGTTGTAAAGATGAAAATTTGCCCGAAGAAGTTATTCGAAGAATTGTGGATGTGACAAGTGATGTAAATCTTTGTTATTCAGAACATGCCCGACGTTATATACTTGATTCTGGGGTTAAGCCTGAATATACATTTGTAGTTGGTTCTCCGACTGCAGAAGTGTTAAGAGGCTGTTTGAGTCAGATTAATGAGAGTAGTATTTTAAATCAGCTCAACTTGAAGTCAGGCAAATATATTTTGCTTTCCATTCACAGAGAAGAGAATATTGATATTGAAGCAAATTTCTTCTCTTTAATGAGTAGCATAAACGTAATGGCAGAAACGTATAACATGCCAATAATATACAGTTGTCATCCACGCTCAAAAAAGAATATAGATCAAAAAGAATTTAAATTTGACAGCAGGGTAATTTTATCCCAACCATTTGGTTTTTTTGATTATAATAAACTTCAGCAACAAGCATTCTGCGTAGTGTCCGACAGTGGAACATTGCCGGAGGAAAGTGCTTTTTTCCATTTTCCCGCTATTTCGGTTAGGACTTCCTCTGAACGTCCCGAAGCAATAGATAAAGGGGTATTCACGATTGGCTCTGTTACATCTGAACAAATACTACAGGCGGTTAATATGGCTGTTGAAATGAATAAAGAAGGAAGCTTTGCTAGCGAGGTACCAGCGTATGTTGATGACAATGTTTCAACTAAAGTTGTCAAAATAATACAAAGTTACACTTCAATTATCAACAAGATGATTTGGAAAAAGTAAATTTTTGATTGATTAAGTTTTTTGAATTATTTCATTATCAGCTATTTTAAATATAATATCTTAGTGAGAAAATTCAAACAACTGTCTATATATAAATTAAAACGAACAATACTAATAAGTTAAATATTTTATATGAAAGCAGTTTTCATGGGATTGGGATACATTGGACTTCCAACAGCGGCAGTAGCTGCGAGTAAAGGAATTAATATTGTAGGAGTGGATGTAAACCCAACAGTAGTTGATACCATTAATGCAGGGAAAATACATATAGTTGAACCAGATCTAGATAAAGTTGTAAAAGAAGTTGTTGAAAAGGGTAAATTGAAAGCATCTCTTGAACCGGAAGAAGCAGATGCGTTTTTTATAGTTGTACCTACTCCATTTAAACAAAATCACAGAGCTGATATTTCCTATGTTGAATCAGCCACAAGGATGGTTATCCCATTTTTGAAAGAAGGAAATTTATTTGTAATAGAGTCAACATCTCCTGTTATGACAACAGAAAAAATGGCTGACATAATTTTCAAAGAACGTCCGGAGCTAAAAGACAAAATTTTTATTGCCTATTGTCCGGAACGCGTTCTACCGGGTAATGTTTTGTATGAATTGGAGAATAATGACAGGGTTATTGGTGGTGTCAATGATGAATCGTCTGAAAAGGCAATTGCTTTTTATTCTCAATTTGTAAAAGGAAAATTACACAAAACAAATGCAAGAACTGCTGAAATGTGTAAATTAACAGAGAACTCTTCCAGAGATGCTCAAATTGCGTTTGCAAATGAATTATCAATGATTTGTGACAAGGCAGGTATCAACGTTTGGGAGTTGATTGAACTGGCGAATAAACACCCCAGAGTTAATATCTTACAACCAGGTTGTGGTGTAGGCGGGCATTGTATTGCTGTAGATCCATGGTTTATAGTTTCTGATTTTCCTGAACAGGCTCTCATAATAAAGCGTGCACGCGAAACGAACGACTATAAGGCTGACTGGTGTTCAAACAGAGTTATTGATGCTTGTATTGATTTTGTATCCAAAACTGGACATGAACCAACAGTTGCGTGTATGGGTTTAGCGTTTAAGCCAGATATTGATGACTTAAGAGAATCACCTGCAAAGTACATTACTTCTCGAATAATTTCTGAAGCTAGAGCGGATATTTTAGTAGTAGAACCCAATATCCAATATCATAAAAGTTTTAATATTACTGATTGTCAGGATGCTTATGATAAAGCAGACATTGTAGTATGGCTCGTAAGACATAAAGAATTTTTGTCTATAAAAAAACAAAATAATAAAGTTGAACTTGACTTTTGTGGAGTTAGAAAATAGTATTTATGAAAAAAATAATGTTGGTTTTCGGAACTCGTCCCGAAGCAATAAAAATGGCTCCTTTGGTTAAGGAATTTCAAAAGTATCCTGAATTGTTTGAAACTATTGTTTGTGTAACAGGTCAGCATCGTGAAATGTTAGATCAGGTTCTGAATTTGTTTGAAATAGAGCCTGACTTTGACCTAAATATCATGAAACAGGGTCAGGATTTATATGATGTCACAGCAAGAGTACTTATCGGCATGCGAGACATTCTTAATCAATCGAACCCGGATGTGGTTCTGGTTCATGGTGACACAACCACCTCAACAACAACAGCCTTAGCTGCATTTTATAAACAAATCCCCGTGGGACATGTTGAAGCTGGATTACGTACGCATAATATCTACAGCCCCTGGCCTGAAGAAATGAATAGATTAATTACGAGTAGAATTGCTGCATTTAACTTTGCTCCAACACAGTTAAGCAAGCAGAATTTACTAGATGAGGGAGTTGCTGAGTCGAAAATTGTAATTACTGGTAATACGGTTATAGATGCGCTATATATGGTTGTCGACAAAATAAAAGACGATTCTGAAATGAGCGAAAAATTAGCTTTAAGTTTGTTGAAATCGGGGTATGATATTGGTAGATTGAATAATAGCAGAAAGTTAGTTTTAATTACAGGGCATAGACGCGAAAACTTTGGAGATGGATTTTTAAGTATATGCTCAGCAATAAAATTTCTGACAGAAAAATATCCTGAAGTTGATTTTGTATATCCTATGCATCTGAATCCGAATGTTCGCAAGCCAATCCGTGAAGTGTTTGGTAATGAAAGTGAAATTTCCAACATGTTTTTTATTGAACCATTGGAATATCTTCCGTTTGTTTTTCTTATGGAGAAATCTGATATTGTTTTAACGGATAGTGGTGGTATTCAGGAAGAAGCACCGGGATTAGGGAAACCTGTTCTGGTGATGCGTGATAACACAGAACGACCTGAGGCGCTCGAGGCAGGTACTGTTAGACTTGTTGGAACTGATTTTGATAAAATAGTTTCAGAAGTATCTGCTTTGCTTGACGATCAAAGTTATTATGAGAAAATGAGTAAAGCTCAGAACCCTTATGGTGATGGAAAAGCAGCACAGCGAATTGTAAATTTTAAATTTGATTGACATGATTAAAGTTTGTAACTTGACGAGTGTACATGCAAGATTTGATGCAAGAATATTCCAAAAGGAATGTCGAAGCTTATCTAACAAAGGATATGATGTTTCGTTAGTTGTTGCTGATGGTAAAGGAGATGCAGTTGTAGATAATATAAAAATATTTGATGTTGGAATAGAGAATAACAGGATCAAAAGACTTTTTAATTCAGCAAAGAAAGTTAAAGATAAAGCTATTGAGTTAGATTCGGATGTTTATCATTTTCATGATCCGGAATTGATTTTTACAGGACTTCGTTTAAAAAAACTTGGGAAAAAAGTAATTTTCGATATGCACGAAAATGTGCCTGCAGATATTTCTGAGAAAGAGTATATACCGGTTTTTTTAAGAAAAATACTATCTGTTCTCTATGAAAAACTTGAGAATTATGCTGTAAAACGTTTTGACGGAATTGTTTCAACAAGACAGAGCATCAGTGATAGATTAATGAAATATAATAGTAATATTAAACTTGTCACTAACTTTCCGGAAATTGTTCCCGAAATAGAAAAAAAGGAGAGTAAGGTCAAAACTATTTGTTTTGCCGGCGCTATTGTTCCTAATTGGCGACATAAAGAAATTATTCAGGCTATTGAAAATATTGATAATGTCAGATATTTACTGGCAGGTCCTGCTGATAGCAAATATCTCGAAGAATTAAAAGGTCTAAAAGGCTGGAGTAAAGTCGACTATTTAGGTTTGGTACCATTTAATGATGTTTTGGAAATGTATAAAAAAGCTACGATTGGAGTTGCTATTTATATCTATTGCAAAAACATGGATGGGAAAGAAGGAAATCTTGCCAATACTAAGTTGTTTGAGTTTATGAATTGGGAAATACCTATAGTTTGTACAGATTACAGGCTTTGGAACGAGATAGTTGTTGAGCAGGAAAAATGTGGCGTTTGTGTTGATCCTTATGACGTAAATTCTATTTCTACTGGAGTTAAATACCTGTTAGACAACCCTGATGTTGCAACAGAGATGGGACGTCGCGGTCGTATAGCGATGGTAAACAGATTTAACTGGCAGAGTCAGGAAGAAATTCTCTTTGAATTATATAATAATGTTGTCAAGAACTGATACTTATGAACTCAGCCCAGATTATTCAACTGCCCAAAATAGTTGATTCCAGAGGAAACTTATCTTTTATTGAAGCAGATCAACATATACCTTTCGCAATCTTGCGGTCGTATTGGATCTATGATGTACCAGGTGGTGAAACGCGTGGCGGTCATGCATATATAAACAATCAGGAGTTTATTGTTGCTTTGTCGGGAAGTTTCGATGTCGTTTTAAATGATGGAAATACAGAAAAAAACTTTACTCTGAACAGATCATATTATGGGTTATATGTTCCTAAAATGATGTGGAGACAAATGAAGAATTTTTCTACAAATTCCCTGGCACTTGTTTTAGCATCAACCGATTTTGATATCAATGATTATATTTATGATTTTGATGAATTCAAAACAAAAAGAAAATGAATTATACTACTATTGATGATTGTAAAATCATTGAACTGGATAAACATCATAAAATAAAAGGTAATATCACTGTTATCGAAAACAATAAGACTGTACCTTTTGACGTAAAAAGAATATATTATTTATATGATGTGCCGGGTGGAGAAGCCCGTGGTGGACATGCTCACAGAAATTTATATCAGCTGATTGTTGCTGCTAGTGGAAGCTTTAATGTTGTATTAAATGATGGGAAAAACACAAAAACTATAACGCTAAACCGGCCATATCAGGGACTCTTTATTGTACCCGGTATCTGGCGTGAATTGGATAACTTTTCATCAGGTTCGGTATGTTTGGTATTGGCATCCGAAAAATATGACGAAAATGACTATATCCGCGATTATAATGAATTCATAATTTTCAAAAATGTTTGAAATAAAGATTTATACACATACGAATAAAAATGAATGGGATAGGTTTGTTGATAGCTCTAAAAATGGAACTTTTCTGTTTAAAAGAGACTATATGGAATATCACGCAGACAGATTCTATGATTTTTCACTTTTGATCTATAGAAAAAATAAGCTGTATGCTCTCTTGCCGGCAAACAGGGTTGAGGATACTCTGTATTCACATCAGGGCCTTACTTATGGAGGTATTATTATTTCTGCGAAATCAGGTACTTTTGAGATATTGGAGATATTTAATCATCTGAGTTCATTTTTAAAATCGCATAATATAAATGAAGTTGTATATAAACCTGTTCCTTATATATATCACTCTATTCCTTCTCAGGAAGATTTGTATGCTTTATTCCGTATTAATGCCAGTTTAATAGCAAGAAACATTTCATCCACTATTTATCAGAAAGACAAATTAAAGTTCATTGAATCCAGAAAATCAGGTGTTCGCAAAGCATTGAATAATAAAATTGAGATTCATGAAAGCGATGATTTCTCTTCATTTTGGAAAATACTTGATGATAACTTAACCAATAAGTATGGAACAAAACCTGTACATACATTATCTGAAATTGAATACTTACATTCACGTTTTCCCGACAATATAAAACTTTATCTTGCGTTTAGTGATGAGCAGGTTTTGGGTGGAACTGTATTGTATCTTACAAAAAATGTATTGCATACTCAATATATTTCGGCAAGTATTTTGGGCAAAGAATCCGGAGCCCTGGATTTACTGTTTGACGAATTGATTAATAAAATCTTTGTTGATATACCTGTATTTGATTTCGGTCAATCAACAGAACAAATGGGGAATTTATTGAATGAATCGCTGATTTTTCAGAAAGAGGGATTTGGAGGAAGAGGAGTTGTGTATGATATTTATAAATATACACTTTAAAATATGATTAAATTTTTAGATTTACAAAAAATTACTCAGAAATATTCTGAAGAAATACATACTGCAGTTGCCAGAGTTATTGATTCGGGTTGGTACTTACAGGGGGTTGAAAACGAAAGATTTGAGTCTATGTATTCAGAGTATATCGGGACGAAGCATACCATTGGATGTGCAAACGGATTGGATGCTTTAATCTGGATATTCCGTGCTTACATTGAATTAGGCATTATGCAACCGGGCGATGAGATTATTGTTCCGGCTAACACCTATATAGCTTCTATATTAGCAATAACCGAAAATAACTTAAAACCTGTTCTTATAGAACCGGATATTGATACTTTGCAGATTGATGGTTCCAAAATTGAAGCTGCAATAAATTCGAAAACAAAAGGAATACTTATAGTGCATTTGTATGGACAATGTGCATATACAGAAACAATAGCTCAACTCTCCCAAAAATATAATCTTAAACTGATTGAAGACAATGCTCAGGCACATGGCTGTCTTTATAACGGTCGTAAAACCGGTGCGCTTGGAGATGCTGCCGGTCATAGCTTTTATCCCGGGAAGAATTTGGGAGCACTTGGAGATGGTGGGGCTGTAACTACAGATGATGATGAACTGGCAGAGACGGTTCGTACGCTTGCTAACTACGGATCATCAAAGAAATATGTTTTTAAATACACAGGAAGAAATAGTCGTTTGGATGAGATACAAGCTGCAATTCTGACCGTTAAGCTTAGACATCTTGATGAGGATATCAAACTGAGAAAGCATTTTGCCAGACTTTATATGGATGGAATAAAAAATGACAAGATTAAACTTCTCACAATTCCTGATTGGGATGCTCATGTGTTTCATCTGTTTCCTGTATTGTGTAAAGATAGAGATTCTTTACAGAATTATTTGGCTGTGAATGAAATTCAGACAATCATACATTATCCTATTCCACCTCATAAACAGGAATGCTATAAAGATATGAATGAATTGTCGTTACCAATTACCGAACAGATTCACAGAGAGGAATTAAGCCTTCCTATAAGTCCGGTAATGACTGAAAATGAGGTTATGAAAGTGATTGATGTAATAAATAAGTGGTAAGACGCAATATGAAAAGAGTTTGGTTGATTAATCAATACGCCATGCCTCCTGAATTGGAATCACGATTGAGGACGATAAAATTTGCACAATATCTCACGCAAAAAGGATACGATGTTACTATATTTGCATCCAGTGTTATGCATAACATGGATATTGATTTAATTGAGGAGGATGTAAAGTATCTCCCAAAATCATATGAAAATATTAAGTTTGTACATGTCAAATCCAAATCTTATAAAACGAATGGACTTAACAGGATAATAAGTTCTGTTCAGTTTCATCTCAGACTGAAAAGATATTTAAAAAAACTCCCAAAACCAGATGTGATATTACACACAGCATATATACCGTTCGGTTTGAGTTTATATTATACAGCAAAAAAACTCCGGGCCAGATATATTGTAGAGATTGTTGATCTTTGGCCTGAGACTTTCGTAGAGTTGGGATTGATAAAAAAAACAAATCCGATTCTCTATTTTGCATATCGGACCGAAAGATGGTTATATGAAAAAGCAGATAATGTTGTTTTCTCTATGGAAGGAGGAATTAACTATATTCAGGATAAAAAATGGGATATTGCTCAGGGCGGAAAAATTAATTTAGAAAAAATACGTTATATAAACAATGGTGTTGATCTAAGTGATTTTAACTATAATGTAAGAAATTTTGTGCTGGCAGATAAAGATTTGTCCAATCCGGATATAAAGAAAATTATTTATCTGGGTTCTATTCGTCTAGCCAACAATCTGAAACAATTAGTCGATGCAGCTGCTTTGCTGAAAACACACAAAGACATAAAATTTTTACTTTATGGTAATGGTGATGATAGAGATTATCTGATTAAGTATTGTCAGGAAAATAATATCTCAAACGTGATATTCAAGGAAAAATGGATTGATCCAAAATTTGTTCCTTATGTGGTTTCAGCAAGTACGGTTAATATCCTGAATTACATGCCTGCGCATTTCGGAGGCTATGGGGGTAGTCAGAGTAAAATGTTTCAATATATGGCAAGTGGAAAACCAATTTGTTGCAATTTGAAAATGATGTACTGTCCCATCAATAAAAATAATTTAGGAATTGCTAAAGAATTTGTTTCGACTCAGGAATATGCTGATGCAATATATAAATTATCAAATCTGAACGAAGACGAATTACTTGGAATTCATGACCGAAATATAGAGACTGCAAAATTATTTGATTATAAGGTTCTTACAGAAAAAATGATAGAGCTGTTTTAAATAATAATACTTATGAAATTACTTTTTACGGGTGCATCTGGTTTTTTGGGAATTAATATTCTTGAATTGCTGAGGCAGCGCTATCTGATTACAACTGTTGGCTTAACAGCTATTGATAATATCCAGTGTAATATTGCTGAAGAGATACCGGAATTAAGTGAGAAATATGATATTGTACTTCACGCTGCAGGCAAAGCACACTCTGTTCCAAAAACAGAGGCTGAAAGCAAAGTTTTTTTCGATGTGAATCTGCTGGGAACAAAGCATCTCTGCGCTGCATTAGAAAATACAGGCTTGCCAAAATCGTTTATATTCATTAGTACTGTAGCTGTTTATGGAATAGAAACAGGCGAGAATATAACCGAAGACTACCCTTTAAACGGAACAAGTCCTTATGCATTAAGTAAAATACAAGCTGAACAATTTCTTAAAGAATGGTGTGGAATTAATAACGTTACATTAACCATCTTACGTCCATCATTAATTGCTGGTCCAAATCCTCCGGGTAATTTGGGTGCTATGATTAAAGGAATTTCAACCGGAAAGTATTTAAGTATTGGTGATGGTAAAGCCCGTAAAAGTGTACTGATGGTGCAAGATATTGCTAATTTAATCCCATTAGTAGCTGATAAAGGTGGAGTTTACAATGTCTGCGATTCGCATCATCCCTGCTTTCGTGAATTGGAAGAATTGATTTGTAAACAGTTGAATAAATCAAGTGTAATCTCTGTACCATTTTATATTGCAAAGCTACTCGCAATAGTGGGTGATTTGCTTGGGAAATATGCACCTATAAATTCAGATAAATTGTCTAAAATTACAAAATCGCTTACGTTCAGTAACGAAAAGGCAAAAAAAGAATTAGCATGGGAATCAATTGATGTTATTAAAAACTTCAAAATTTGATACCTTTGTATTTCAAACTAAATTTACATGGAAAAATTTAAAGATAAATTACGATATTTTTTTAAGAATCTTTTAAATATATCGATGAAAAATCGATATATCATATTGGAAGCCGATATAATACTTGGAATATTTGCATTTATATTTGCTATTATCATTCACAATGAGCTATTGAAGGTTGAATATAATCTTACAAGCATTTTAACTCTTGGGGGCATTTATACGTTCATTAGTGTTGCTTTCTTTATTCTACTAAAGTCAAATCGGGGATTAGTTCGCCATTCTGGCTTTTTAGAGTTTTGGCGGCTTTATGTTTCTCTTTTTCTGGCAATTGCATGCTTATATATTTTTATGCTTGTCAGCGGATTTGAGATGTTACATCGCTACTTCTTCTGTCAAAACTTATTTCTTATCAATCTGTTTTTTTTGTTATTTGCCCGGTTTGGAGTAGTAATGGTTTATAATTTCAGTATAAGCTATAATTTAAATGTAGCTAAAAACACCCTGATTTATTCCACAAATTCGCATAGTGTGGCGCTTATGCAATGGCTAAACAAAACAAATTCAATGCAATATCATGTAGTTGGCTTTATAACAAGAGAAAAAATCTCCTATAAATCAAGAATTCAGGAATTGCCGGTATACAATTTGGATGATTCAGAGCTATCTTACAGAGTTTTCAGAAAACATAACATCAGCACAATCATTTTTCCTGATTATAAAAGTTTAAACACAGAACAGGAGAATATTTCCAAATTTATTGAAATGGGCTTAAATGTATTGGTAAGCCCACCATTAGAAGGACTGGATATAAACAATAAAATTCGTTTCCAAATGAAACCCATTCAGTTTGAAGATTTGCTCGGTCGCGATGAAATACAAATTGACATGAAGAACGTTGGAGCTCATACGAATGACAAAGTAATTCTTATAACAGGTGGAGCCGGTTCGATAGGCAGCGAATTAGTTCGTCAGCTCACAGCATTTAAGCCAAAGCTGATTGTTATATTCGATATCGCTGAAACTCCTTTGCACAACTTACATTTGGAACTTGTTAAGCGTTTTCCTGCCTTTCGGTTCGAAACTGTAATTGGCGATGTCCGCAACAAAAATCGTTTGGACTATGTTTTTCAAAAATACAAACCGCAAATTATTTACCATGCTGCTGCCTACAAACATGTTCCGTTAATGGAAGAAAATCCCTGTGAAGCCATCCTCACCAACGTTGAAGGGACAATAAATGTATCGAAACTGGCAGTGAAATATAATGCTGAGAAATTTGTAATGATTTCTACTGATAAAGCTGTTAATCCTACAAATGTAATGGGTGCATCAAAACGTATTGCTGAGATTTATATTCAATCATTTGCATATAAGCTAAAAGAACAGGGAAAAACAATTAATTTTGTAACTACACGATTTGGCAATGTATTGGGTTCAAATGGGTCTGTAATACCTTTTTTCAAAGAGCAAATTGAAAAAGGTGGTCCTGTAACAGTAACTCATCCGGAGATAATTCGTTACTTTATGACTATTCCCGAAGCCTGCAGATTGGTTATGGAGGCAGCTTCTTTTGGACAGACCGGCGAAATCTACGTCTTTGATATGGGTTCACCTGTGAAAATTGCCGATTTAGCACGTCGAATGATTAAGCTGGCTGGTTTTATTCCCGACAAAGACATTATGATTCAATATGTAGGTTTGCGACAGGGTGAAAAATTGTATGAAGAACTGCTAAACGACAATGAGAATACCATGCCTACTAAACATGAGAAAATTACGATTGCCAAAGTGAGACAATACGATTATGATGAGGTGATAGCTTCGATTGAGCCTTTATTAGCAAATTCAATCAAAGTTGATATAAATGCTACTGTAAAGATCATGAAGAAGATAGTTCCTGAATTTATAAGTCAGAATTCACCTTTCGAGTCACTTGACAATTCACCTCAACTCGAAGAACATCACAAAGAGATGCTTATCAGCTAATTACGAACAGAAACTACAATAGATATAATAAATACAGGTTGAGCCAAAATTAATCTAAAAACTGAGGAGCTTATCAGTTATTTGTTTTGAATAAACAAACTACACTCAATTTTAGCTAATCATCATTTATACAATTCCAATGCATCTAATCTTCTATATACTTATTGTTGTAGCACTTTTTGTGTTCGAAATACTTTATTTCAGGGTGGCCGATAAATTTGATATTATTGACAAACCGAATGAACGTAGTTCGCACACTCACATCACTTTAAGAGGTGGTGGAGTTGTATTTTATTTTGGTATCTTTCTCTTTACTATCCTGCAGGGTTGGTTATATCCGGCATTCTTTTTAGGTCTTTCTCTTATTTCTACAGTTAGTTTTCTCGACGATATCCGTCCGTTAAGTTCTCGGTTACGCTTGCCCCTGCATTTCATGGCTATGGGCATTATGTTTATCGATTTAGGTCTTTACGCTTTGCCCTGGTATTTTTGGGTGATAGCACTTGTAATAGCGGTAGGCATAATCAATGCATTTAATTTCATGGATGGTATCAACGGTATTACAGGCGCTTACAGTATGGTGGCATTGCTTGCATTGTGGTATGTCAATCAATACATTATTTCGTTTGCCGATCAAAGTTTAATCTATATCGTTTTTTTGTCGGTGTTGGTATTTAATTTCTTTAATTTCAGAACTAAAGCCAGTTGCTTTGCCGGCGATGTGGGCTCAGTTAGCATTGCCTTTATCCTTGTATTTTTACTGGGTAAACTCATAGTTGTGAGTGGAGATCCCCGGTATTTGCTTTTTCTGGCTGTATATGGCGTGGATACGATACTTACAATTATTCACCGTATCATCCTAAAGGAAGATATTTTAAAAGCCCATCGGAAACATGCATATCAGCTTATGGCTAACGAGTTAAAAATTCCACATTTAGTTGTATCCTTTTGTTATTCAGGGCTACAGCTTATTCTATCAGCGTTGGTTATTTTTGCACCCTTCTATAGCTTATTATTTGTTATACTGTTAGCCATCGTGTATGTAGCATTCAAATTCAGGTATTTTAGTCTTCATACGTCTTGAATCTATCACTAAAGGGTTTCTGTATGTGAATCATAAAAATCAGCATATTTCATCATAAACTTATCTACCCATACAACTTCTAAATACAGTCCTCATGCAATTAATAAACGAAGAATTACTGAACAGTATGTCAGCCGAAGCTGCTGAAAACCTGCGTTTACGAAAAAATTACAACCTCCATGCAAACCTGGACGACAAGGTGCAAAGGCTTCTGAATGCGCTTGAGCCGGGCACTGAATTACCTGTACACCGGCACCGACATACAGATGAAACTTACCTTTTATTGCGTGGAAGTTTGATACTGAAGTTGTACGATGATTCAAAAACACTCGTCGACGAATATGTTTTAAACCCCGAAACAGGGAATTATGGCGCGTCTATCCCTGCCGGACAATGGCATACGATAGAAGTGCTTGAGAAGGGAACTGTTATTTTTGAGGTGAAAGAAGGACCTTATGCCCCACTCTCGGACGAAGATATTTTGTAAGTTTTAGCGGGATTGAGTCTGCGTGTTTTCTATACGTTGATTAGCAATTTCGCAAAATTCAGCATTCAGTTCGTAGCCTATAAAATTCCTTTTCAGCATTTTAGCGGCCACAGCTGTACTTCCCGAACCCATAAACGGATCGAGCACCACATCGCCTTCGTTGCTGCTGATTTCGATAAATGGCAAGCATACTTTCAGAGGTTTTTGGGTTTTGTGCTTTGTTCTTTCCTTGCCCATGCATATTGGTGCCTGAATAAAATTGTGCATTTCATTCACCGGCTTATGGTTCCAGGTTTTGGGTGTTCCCTTCGAAAAGTGCACAAGCATTTCCATGCTGTTAGCATACATTTTCCTAGTGTAAATGGCCGGAAATGGATTGGTTTTATGCCAATGTATGACCTTACGAAACTGAAAACCTACTTTTTCGACAATACGGTTGATATACGAAACAAAATCGTCGCCACACCACATATAACCGGCAGCACCGGGTTTGGCCACTCTGAAACATTCAATCAACACATCTTCAAGAAATTGTAAATACGCTTCCTCGGATGTAAAACCATCGAAATCGAATTCGGTGACAACGTCCTTGTGATTTTTAAGGCTACTTATGTTCTGAGCACGATATTGATAATACGGAGGATCGGTAAAAATTAAATCTACACAGGCATCGGGCAACTGTTTTAACCCTTCGAGGCATGACTGATGATAAATAATGTTGAGCTCCATGTAGTTTAATTTGTGAATATCAATTTGAAAATGTGTCAATTATTTATAAGTCTCTGGTCTACAGTCGCCGGTCTCCGGACGTTGACAAGAGGTCTAAAGTCTAAAGTCAAGAGTCTAAAGTCAATTGCAGAAATGCTGAACTGTTGAATTTTTCATTCTGCATTCCAAAACCCAGAACACGGAACCCGAAACCTTTTTTAAACTCTCAGGGATAAAGTACCAATCACAGCAAAAATCCCGTTTAGAGGCGAGACAATGCGAAATTTACTTTTTGAAATATGTATCGAGCAAATCCTTAGCGGCGATAAACGAGCTAATTTCGTTGGACAAAACACGGGCTTCATTTTTGACTAAAAGTTGCTGAATTTCTTTGTTTTGATAGAAATTATTTTTCAAATACTCATTGATCGACTCGTACATCCAGTACTTGGACTGAGAATTCCGCTTGTGTTCAAAATAATGATTCGTTTTTACAAATGCAATATATCTTTCA
>JAYFRI010000097.1:0-24602 GCA_034926015.1 Paludibacter sp.
GTTTCTTTATGATTGTTGAGCATTGCTAAAATAGTCAAAACGACAACAAAATAAATGATATACTATCATAATAATATAAATATGCTTGTTGATGTGTGAATGTGTAATCATAATTTCATTTATTGTGTCATGTGTAAATTAAAAATAGAAATATTGTTTCAAAATGAAATCATAACAAAGTATAAAGAAGATTTTGTCCATTGAAAAATATGTTTTATAACACTATTTTGACTTAAATTCTTTTCTGATGTGGTTTTTTGTGAGGGATATAAAGGAGCGGTAAAGCGTTTTTGGGGGAATTTATGTTTTTGAACACGAAAATTAGTGTTTAAAAAGTGTAACAGTTGGAGTATTCTGTTGTTATTTATAAAAGAACAGGATCCGTTTAGTTCGGATCCTGTTCTTTGGATAAATCATGGATGATTGTGAATGCCCTTTTTCTACATTCAATATTATTTCTGATTGGCGATTCGTTCCATAGCTTCTATTGTTGCTTCGCGGCTACCAAATGCCGAGAACCTTACAAATCCTTCGCCGTTGAGACCAAATCCCGCTCCGGGTGTTGTTACTATGTTTTTTTCTTTTAGCAGGTAGTCGAAATACTCCCAACTTCCCATACCTTCGGGAGCTTTAGCCCATACATAAGGTGCGTTGATGCCACCAAATATAGTATAATTGGCTTTCAAAAGTCCTTCGCGTATGATGCGCGCATTTTCGCTGTAAAAAGTAATCAGTGCTTTTACCTGTTCTTTTCCTTCGGGGCTGTAAGTGGCTTCGGCAGCCCGCTGAACCACATAAGAAGTGCCGTTGAATTTTGTTGAATGTCGGCGGTTCCACAACTTATTCAACATTATTTTTTCTCCGGTTTCGGAAAAGGCAGTCAGTGCTTTGGGAACAACGGTGTATCCACAACGTGTGCCTGTAAATCCGGCAGTTTTAGAGAAACTTCGGAATTCGATAGCCACTTCCTGAGCTCCTTTTATTTCGTAGATGCTGTGAGGAACGTTTTCTTCGGTGATAAATGCTTCATAAGCAGCATCGAATAGAATTACAGCATTATTTTCTTTGGCATATTTTACCCAAACGGCAAGCTGTTCTTTTGTAAGTGTGGTGCCTGTCGGATTGTTGGGGTAGCATAAATAAATGATATCTACTTTTTCGGTAGGCAGTTCGGGAACGAAATTGTTGGCCACATTACAAGGCAGATATACAAGATTCGACCATACATTTTGTTCGTTTGGTTCCCCTGCACGTCCGCCCATGGCGTTGGTGTCGACATATACCGGATAGCTCGGATCGGTAATGGCTACGCGGTTATTCACACTGAAAATATCGCCAATATTGCCTGTATCACTTTTGGCTCCATCGCTTACGAAAATTTCATCAGCTTCGATATTGATTCCTCTCGAGCTGAAATCGTTCAATACTATGGTGTCGCGCAAAAAAGCATAACCTTGTTCGGGGCCGTAGCCACGAAAAGTTTCAGCATGGCGCTGTTCTTCGGCTGCTTTTATCATTGCATCCACGGCGGCATCGGGTAGGGGAAGACTCACGTCACCAATTCCCATTCTTATAATGTTAGCTTCGGGGTGCGCAGCTTTATGGTCGGCTACTCTTTTGGCTATTTCAGAGAAAAGATAAGTTGCAGGTATTTTTATAAAATTGTCGTTGATAAGTGCCATTTTATATGTTTATTATAATGTATTTTTTTAATGTAGTCAAAGTGTTTATACGCAATGTGTGTCTGTGTTGTTTTTTTGTTATCAATCGCTCCGGCTCAATAGAGCGGGTTCAAATCTCTCCTTCAAATACAGTGGTTGCGCCTCCGGTGAGGTAAACATGATTATCTTCTTCCTTCCATTCTATAGTAAGTTCGCCTCCAAGTAGCTCCACAGTGGTGAGGCGCGAAATCAATCCGTTCAGAACTCCGGCTACAACAGAGGCACATGCTCCTGTTCCGCAAGCCATTGTCTCGCCCGAACCTCGTTCCCAAACGCGCATTTTTACATGGTTGTTGGTTAAAACTTCAATAAATTCAGTGTTCGTACGGCGTGGAAAGATGGTTGCATTTTCAATTACAGGTCCTATTTTTGGTAAATCGAGTTGCAGAATGTCGGTGGTGAAAATTACAGCATGAGGGTTGCCCATTGATACAGTGGTGATATTGTACTGGATTTCGGAATTGAAAGCTAGCGGCTCATTGATCACTCTGTTTTTGTCGGATGTAACAGGAATCAGTGCTGCATCCAGGATAGGTTCGCCCATATCAACCGTTACTTTTTCGACTTTCTGATCAGCGCCTATAAAAAGCTGAAGTGCTTTAACGCCGGCAAGTGTTTCGAGTGTAAGTGTTGTTTTGTTTGTCAATCCTTTGTCGTAAACGTATTTACCTATGCAGCGCGAAGCGTTGCCACACATTTCCGATTCCGACCCATCGGCATTGAACATACGCATACGGAAATCGCAGGTCTCCGATGCTAATATCATTACCAATCCGTCTGATCCTATTCCTTTGTGCCGATCGCTGTATTGAATGGCAAATTCGGCAGGGTTTTCAATAGTCTCGACTAAACCGTTGACATATATATAGTCATTTCCGGTACCGTGCATTTTTGTAAATTTCATACTCCGTGTTTTTTTATGTTGCATTGGGAATGCAAAAATATACATATAACTTCATTTGAATTTATATCTGATTTATAAAAACAATAAACTTAAGCTAAGATGATAAATAGAAGCTAAATTGATATATTTTGTTTTTAATTTCAGTTGAAGTGGGTGCTTTGTTTATGAAATGATATTTTTAGGGTGGTGGTTTGCCTGAAATTAGGATCATTACCAGACGGAATTTTTTGTTTTTTTTCAAGTGATGGAATAATTTAAATTAAAAGCTCCAATTGCTTTAAATCAATCTCAATAAACCTTTTTTATATCAATTTTTTGTCAATTTAAGTACCTATAAATAACAATAAATACACAAGTCACTTGTTCATTTCGCATAAATTTGCATCGATATAATATCTCAATTTGTTAACATTAATGCATATTTTATGAAAAAAAGATTTTACTTCTCAATTTTTGCGATACTTCTCAGTTTGGGTTGGATGTATGCAGAAAAAGTGCTTACTCCATGGGCGGGTATCAACTACAGTTTTAATTTGTGCGACGGGAGTGTTATCCCAACTGACAAAACCGTCCCACAGATAGATGTGGATTACGGAATTTTCAGGTCTTATATAGGAACAGGTTCTCCATACCTGTATAATGGAGCTCAACATGGCGTTGAGTTTAAGGTCAATAATTACATCGAAATAGATGTAGCAAGAGATGTGACTGTCAGAATTTATGGCTGTCAGTATTCGGGAGCTACTTCTACAATCACAGTATCGGATAAAAACGGTGATTATACCGAAACTAAATTGTCGAAAACAGCTACCTGCGATGCTCCGATTGATTTTGTATATACGGGAGCGAAAACAACGCTGAAAATTGCTTTCGGAGTAGGAAAAACCTATGTTCCGAAAATTGATATTATACCGGGAGCGGTAACAGCCGAATTTGGCACAACTTATACTTATAATTTAGCAAATGGAAGTTTGCTTCCACAGGTTACAACAACAAAATATCCTTTATTTGTAACCCCCGATGGTATTTTGACAATTAACAGCAATACAGCTAATGTGGCGAATCAATTCTGGTGGCACGATACAGCGCATGGAATTGTTATGACCTCTGGTACGAGCTTTAAATTTGTTGTTCCGGGTAATACAACGCTTAATTTTGGTGTATGTCAGTACAGTGTGGCCGGAGCAGTATTTAACCTGACCGATGCCAACGGAGCTGTGTTGGGTACGGTGGCTGCTACTGGTAATGATGCCGCCAAGGCTTGTAAAACTACAAGTTTTGTTTACAAGGGCGATCCTACCGTTATCACTGCCACATTGGAAGCTACCGGTGCTGTTTATCTTGATTATGTGTCCACAGTGAATGAAAAAGCCAAAACGCCAATGATTGATGTTTGGGATTTTGGAGCTGAACAGCTGGATCCTGAGAAATATAACAATATGTTGAATGAATCCATTATCAATAGCTGGTATCCGGACGTAGCTGCGGGTACTTCTGGTAAGGTTTTACCTGCAACATTTACATCAGGAATTCTTAAATGGAAGGGAGGCTTAAACGACCGTTTAAGAACTTCGAATACGAACTTAACACGATATGATGCCAATAGCGCTCCCAATACAATTGCCGACACTACCTTGACGGGTTCACTTTACGTAAACTCGGATGCTGCTGTAGCCAGGTATTTTAGTATTGCCCTGAGCGAAGACGATGAATTGTATTTGTACATAAAATCGAGTGGTGGAAGTATTATCAATTTTGTTGATTCTACACATGTAGGATTTCAGGCCGATACAGCACAAATTGCAACAGCTCGTGTTATTCGATTTGTTGCCAAAAATACAGGCATATACAAGATCTACGATTCGGCCAAAAAACCATTTTACTATCGTATTCTCAGAAAAGATGCTACATTCGTAAAAGCAACGGGTACAGTTGATATCACTCAGGCTGCTGATATTCCTGCCGGCTATAGCATTAAATTTACAAATAAAGCGGGTAAATCGTGGAATGCTCCTGTTGTGGGAGGCGTTTATACTGCCAAAGTGCCCGCAGGATTTGAATACAATTTAAGCCTAGTGAATGCTAATGGTTATCTTGTGAGCAATGGCACTACTTTTAATGTGATAAGTGATACCACTTATATTATTGCCATTCAAAAAGTGGAAATGTATACTGTGAGCGGTGCTATCACCGGGTTGACTGCTGCGCAGCTGTCGAAAGTGAAACTTGTGTTCACCCCGGCAGCATCGGCGAATAAAATTTATGTTCCCGAGTCGGTGGTGACAGCTGCAAGCGCGACATACACTGCCAAGCTGGAGCCAAACTGCGAATATACAATTTCGGCTACCGGAGTAAACGATTGTGTTATTCCTGCCAATACGATTACAATTACAGGCGTTACGACAGCAGATATTATTTTCGTTGCTAAACCTGTGTATCCTGTAACAGTAAATATTACCGGTCTGAGCAATGAGCAGAAAGCTAAATTAAATGTTGTGTTTAGCAATAAAAATGAAGCGGGCTATGTTTATAGTTTTTCAGATTTAAGTGCTATCAGTCTGAGAGATGGAGTTTATACAGTTGCGATTGCCGGCCTCGATACTGAAGCTATTGAACTTGCGCTTACTTCGAATTTAACAGTGAATGGAGCTGCTGTGGCAAAAGATTTAGCATTCAAACCAGTAAAAGTATGGCCTTTCGACGATGTCAATATTACAACTGCCACCACTGCTTATAAAGGTTTACTTTTCGCCGGCAATGTTACCAACGAAATTGCAAAGAGTCATTTGGTGCTGAAAAACAAAGCAAGTCTTCAGGTGCCAATGCAGCCGGGCGAAAAACTGACGGTTACTTATTATTATGCCGCCAAATTCTCTATTGCAGGTGGCGACACAGTAATTACAACCAGCAGCAGTACCAGTAAATACGAAACTGTCAGCTATTTGTATCAGGGAACTGAACCAGCTTATGTCACTATTGCAACCGGTGCCGGAACAACTTATATTACCGATCTTTCGGTAATGGCTACAATACCTTATGCTGCAACACTCACTGTTGGAACAGATAAAACCTATCAAACAGTAAATGGAGCATTGGATGCTGTGCGTGCTATGATTCGTCCAAACAATGAACGGGTTAAAATCATGATTGATCCTGGTAACTACGAAGAAATGTTAGTGATCGATGTAGATAGCGTTTCTTTGGTCAATGCTTCGGCAACACCAAGTATTGCTTTATCGAACAAGGGTGTTGATATTGATCCTAATGCAGTTCGTATCACTTCGTACTACGGACATGGCTACAATTACTACAGTATGGGAACGAACCAAAAATGGAACGCCGATATATTGAGAGTAAACAAAGAAAACGGATCGACCAACTATGTAAATACAGGTGGAGGCACAACAAGTGGTTCTTACTGGAATGCAACAGTTGTGGTTATGAATCCGGGTTTCACTGCCAAAGGTATTATTTTTGAAAATTCGTTTAATCAATACATTTCCAAAAAAGAATCGGAAGATGTAGTGAAAGAATGGGCCACCGGCGGCAAGGGCACTCGTCCTGTAACTATTGGTAGCACTGCTGTTCAGGCAAAGAGTTTTGTGGAAAGAGCTGCTGCCATAGCCATTACCAAGAGCGCTGATAAAACCGTTCTCGATAAATGCCGGGTTATTGGTCGTCAGGATTCATTCTATGGCGCCGAAGGTGCAAGAGTTGTGGCTTATAAAGGGGCACTTATGGGCGGAACTGATTTTATTTTCGGGGGTATGACTTTGGTTGCCTATAAAACCGATTTGGCTATGAATACAAGCGAAGCCAGTACCGATGTGTCGTACATTACTGCTGCCCAACAAACTTCAAATTCGGTTCGTGGATATTTGATGTACGAATGCCACATTACATCGGCTATGCCAAATAGCGAAACTGCTTCGGCCCTGTTGTCGAAACCAGGTTTGTTTGGCCGTCCATGGCAGGGTACTACCAGCGAAGTTGTGTTTTACAATACTACAATTGCCAAAACCAATTTTACAGGCTCGGTAGATAAATCGATGATTCAACCTCAGGGTTGGTCGGCCGATCTTGGTGGTGCTTCCAACAGATGTTTCGAATATGGAACCATCGAAGAATCGGGAGAAAACAATGCTGCCAACAGAATTTCGTGGTCGCAGGTATTGGCAACTACATCTTTGCCTGATGGTACTGCAATTTCATGTTTTAACTTTACAAAAGGTACTGATGATTGGGATCCGATTGCTCAGTTAGTAGCTGCCGATGGTGATATTATAGATGACGTTACGCCGCCTGCAGTTGGTTCAGTTCGGATCATTGGAGCTGACAATAAGATCATTGTTTCAAATATTGAATCCAATACTTTAGTGAATATCTATGGTTTGGATGGTGCCTTGGTAATGAGCAAAGCTGTGACTGCCGACACTGTTTTCGAAATGCAGAAAGGACTCTGGATTGTGAGAGCCGTTTCGGACAAAGGCAATAATACAACAAAAGTAATTGTACGCTAAATAATTTTTTCAGATTGATAAGAAAAACAGGTTGTCTTTTTAGAAGGCAACCTGTTTTTTTATCTATAAATGTGAAAGGTGGAATAAAGATTTGGTTACGGTCGGAAATGCTGGCATGTGGGGTGTGAAAAATTAACTACGTATTTTTTAATTCTTCGTTCTAAAATGCGACAAATCAGCGTTCCATTCTTATTTTTTTGTGTGATAGTGTACAATATTAATTTATACAAACACAAGTTTTAGAACGTAAATATTTTCATTGAATTGCTGATTTTTTACACCCCAGCTGGCAGGTTTCCATTTATTTTCCCTTTTGCGGCGCTAACGCAAGCCTGCTTTGAATTTATTTCTCGTTATCGCCCCAGCCGATTGCATGAATTCATTTCCGGGGGAGCTTGCGGCCCGGCCGATTACGTGTTTTGAATTCATTTCTCGTAATCGCCCCGGCCGCAAGCTTGTTTTGAATTCATTTCTCGTTTTCGGCGCTAACGCAAGCCTGTTTTAAAATTATTTCTTGTTTGCGGCGTTAACGCAAGCTTCTCCAAAACTAATTTCATATTATCGAACTTACCGGACCTGCATTTGTTCCCTGAAGCCAGGGTTTAGCGTTATTCGTATCGGATAATTTTGGCCGGATCTATTTTGGTAATCAGGTAGGAGGGGCCAAGCATCATAAATATGGAGGCCGCAAAAGTGCCAACATTCAACAGTAAAATATAGAGCCAGTTAAATGTAACAGGTACAGTGGCTACATAATAAGCTTCGGGATCGAGTGGTACGATACCTGTAAAATACTGAACCGCACAAAATGTAAGCCCGATAATATTGCCCCACAGCATACCTTTCCCGACAAGGAAAAACGAATGGTAGAGAAAAATTTTCCGAACCGACCAATTGGTTGCGCCCACCGATTTAAGAATACCAATCATATTCGTTCGTTCGAGAATGAGTATCAGCAATCCTGAAATCATGTTGAAACCCGCCACTGCAAGCATCAGAAAAAGGATGACCCATACATTCATATCCAGCAAATCGAGCCAGCCAAAAATCTGAGGGTTCATTTGTTTTATGGTTTGCGTGAAATAAGCGCTTCCATCCGAATTGATATGATTTCCGGCAACCGAATGAACTGCATCTCCTGTTTCGTCCAGCCTGTCGAAGTCGTCAATCAGAATTTCGAGGCCGCTGTATTGCTTTTGATCCCAGTCATTCAATTTTTCTACATGGCGTATATCGGTGAGGATAAATAATTTGTCGTATTCCACAAAATTGGTGGAATAAATGCCTGTGATGTTGAATTTACGTGCCTTGACCTGTTCCTGAATGAAATAAGTGAAAAAACTATCGCCAAGTTTCAGGTTCAGTAATCCGGCCAGATGTTTTGAGATGATTACATTGTTTTCGAGCGAATCGGCTTTCAGGTGAAGGATATCGCCTTCAACAAGGTTTGATTTGAAAAAGTCCCAGTCGAAATTCTTGTCTATTCCCTTTAGAACAATTCCCTGAAATTCAGTTTTTGTTTTAATAATTCCCGGTTTGGTAGCAAATGCCTGAACGTGTTTTACACCATCAATGGCAGCCAGTTTATCAAATAAAGATTGATCTGCCCTGATAGGATTTGTTTCGTAAGTGTTGTTGCTATCGTAATTTGTAATCTGCACATGTCCACCAAAACCAATCGTTTTATTCCTGATTTCCTTCTTGAATCCAATTACAACTGCCACAGCAATAATCATCACTGCCAGTCCGAGTGCAATGGCGATAGTAGCAATACGAACAGCAGGGCGCGAAACATTTTTTCGGCCCTGTCTGAAATGTATTCGTTTTGCTATGAAGTATTCTATATTCAATGGAGTGGATCGGTTTTGTTTGATTCGGAAATAGCAACTTCCGTCAGCATTCGTTTCTCTACAAGGTTTTTCCCGGGTATACTTCCAACGCTTTTTGCAGCACAATCAGCGATTTTTTCAGATCTTCTTTGTCGAGCACATAAGCAATGCGCACTTCGTCTTTTCCATATCCATCAATGGTGTAGAAGCCCGAAGCAGGAGCCATCATTACCGTCTGTCCTTCGTGTTCGAAGTCGGAAAGCAACCAGGCGCAGAATTTATCGGCATCGTCAATCGGTAAGCGGGCTACGGTATAGAAAGCGCCCATGGGAATAGGAGAATAAACGCCCGGAATCCGGTTAAGTCCATCGATCAGGAATTTGCGTCGTTCCACATATTCATTGTACATTTCGAGCATGTATTCCGACGAAGTATTCATGGCGGCTTCGGACGCAATCTGACCCAAAAGAGGTGGACTCAAGCGAGCCTGACAGAATTTAATTACATTTTTGCGCACTTCTTTGTTCTTGGTCACCAAAGCACCGATCCTGACGCCGGTCATGCTGTAGCGTTTCGAAACGGAATCGATTAATACCACATTTTCTTCAATGCCATCCAAATGAAAGGCCGAAATATAAGGAGCTCCGGTGTAGCAGAACTCACGATAAACCTCATCCGAGAAAAGGTATAAATCATATTTTTTTACCAAATCACGAATTTTATTCATTTCCGAACGGGTGTAAAGGTACCCGGTAGGATTGTTGGGATTGCAAATCAGAATTCCTTTTGTCTTTGGCGTAATAAGCTCTTCGAACTTTTCGATATGCGGCAAAGAAAATCCTTCTTCTATCGATGAAACAACAGGTCGCACCACGGCGCCGGCAGCAATGGCAAAAGCAGTGTAGTTGGCATAAGCCGGTTCGGGAACGATGATTTCGTCACCCGGGTCCAGACAGCTCATAAACGCGAAATTAACCGCTTCGGAACCTCCGGTGGTAATGATTATATCTTCTTCGGTGACATCAATATTAAAAGTATGATAATAAGCAGCCAATTTTGTTTTCAAGCTTTTAATACCATCGCTGGGGCTGTATTCCAATACCGTACGGTCGATGTTTCGAATCGCATCCATCGCCACCTGAGGAGTTTTCAAATCGGGCTGACCAATGTTGAGATGATACACTTTTATTCCGCGGGCTTTGGCCTTATCGGAAAGAGGAACTAATTTTCGAATGGGTGATTCGGGCATTGCCTGACCCCGCTGCGATGTGTGTGGCATAATCGGTTGTGAATATCAAGTAGTAGCAACTGGTTTTGTTTTGCTGCTAAAACTATTGTTTTATTTCAAATTGTCCGACAAAAGTAATTAAATAAAACTGAATCTTAAAAAAAAAGTCTGTATGATTACAATTCGTAGTTACTAAAAAACCAAGCTTTGGATTTTTTTTTATTCTCCAAAGCCCGGTTTGAAATACCAAGAAAGCCGGTTTTTATTAGTCAAAAGGAGTTCAGCTGAGTTTTTTAAACGTGTACTTCGAGCAAAGTTACCTTATCATGAGGCGTTAATCCTACTTCGTCGATGCATGCCGGAATTAATACGGTATCTCCTTTGTTGACAACGGTTTTTTCGTTATTAGCTTCAATAATAAAACTACCTTCGATACACATATAGGCAATAAATGTATCAAGTTGCCCATAATTACGTATCAAAGCTGTGTCGAATTGAATGAGATTAGTAGTGAAATAATCGCAACTCACAAGGGGTGTTATTTCGTTCGGAGTGATTGTGTATGCCGTTTTCGGATTTTCGGATGCATCGAAATTAATTACATCAAGTGCCTGATCGGTATGTAGTTCGCGTTCGTTTCCGTTATCGTCCACGCGTTTGTAATCGTAGATACGATAGGTGACGTCGCTGCTTTGTTGAATCTCGGCCACCACCACTCCTTTGCCAATGGCATGAACCAGGCCGGCAGGAATAAAAAATACATCGCCTTTTTTTACGGGAACATGTTGTAGCAGCTCTTCCACTTTGTTGTCATCCAATGCATCGAGATATTCATCGCGCGAACAATCTTTACTGAATCCAATGATTAATTCTGCATTCTCGTCAGCATCTACAACGTACCACATTTCGGTTTTCCCAAACGAGTTGTGGCGTTCGGCAGCCACCTCGTCGCCCGGATGCACCTGAATGGAAAGATAATCGTTGGCATCGATCAGCTTAAATAGTAGCGGAAAAGTAAGTCCGTATTGGTCATATACTTTGTCGCCTATAAGTTCACCCATGTAAATTTCAATCAATTCAGCAAGGTTGTTGCCAGCCAGAAAACCATTGCTGACCACCGATTCGTCGTTTTCGTAGCCCGATAGTTCCCAGCTTTCTCCAAGTTTATCGGATGTGGCAGGTTTATTGAAAATATTTTTAAGTTTTGTTCCACCCCAGATTTTATCTTTCAGTATGGGTTCAAATTTTAATGGATATAGCATATTGATCATTTTTTTATTTAGAGAAACAAAGATAAAAAAAAGAACAATTATTCAACTGAAGGCAGTATTATTAATTGTTCTTTTTTGTGTTAATGATGTTTTGTTTGTTATTCCGCTTTAGTTCTTTTGGCGAGGTTTTGCTCCCATACCCATGCGCTTCTGAGGGTTTCTTCTACGGTTTCCGATGCTTTCCAGCCCAATACATTGTTGGCGTATGATGGATCGGCCCATACTTTTTCAATATCGCCTTCACGTCGTCCCACAATGCGGTAAGGTACATCTACGCCTGTCACTTTTTCAAAAGTATCAATAATTTCGAGTACCGATAAGCCGCGTCCTGTTCCAAGATTATAGGTTTCCACCTGAGTCCCGGGCAAGTCGGCCAATAAGCGCTTAACGGCAATTACATGTGCTTTTGCCAGATCCACCACGTGAATGTAGTCGCGTATACAAGATCCATCGGGCGTATTGTAATCATCGCCGAATACCTGCAACTGTTTGCGCAGCCCAATGGCAGTTTGTGTAACGAAAGGCAGTAAATTATTGGGAACTCCATTGGGCAGTTCGCCTATTTCGCCCGATGCGTGCGAACCGATTGGATTAAAATAGCGCAGAATAATGCTTTGATAGCAAGGATTTGCATGAATCGTATCGCGAATGATTTCTTCGCCTATTTGCTTTGTGTTTCCGTAGGGCGATAAAGCTGGTTTTATGGGCGCCTCTTCGGTCACAGGTAGAATGTCGGGTTGCCCGTAAACAGTGCACGAAGATGAAAAAACAAAATTTTTAATCTTGTGTATAGGCATCAATTGCAGCAGATTGATCAGCGAAACCAGGTTGTTGCGGTAATACATCAATGGTTTTTCCACCGATTCGCCTACAGCTTTGCTGGCAGCAAAATGGATGATGGCCTCAATGTTGCTGTATTTTTCGAACATACGGTCCATGCTTACATAATCCACACAGTCGATGTTCTCGAAAGCTGGCCGAATCCCTGTGATTTTTTCGATTCCATTCAATACATCTATGTTTGAGTTCGAAAGGTTATCGACGATGATAACTTCGAAGCCTTCTTTCTGAAGTTCAACCACAGTGTGCGATCCTATATATCCGGTACCACCGGTAACCAATACTTTTGCCATAAAATTATTTTTTGAATAATTGCTGAGGATAAAATCCTTTACGAATTAGTTCGTTTATTTTTAATACTACCTGTTGACGATCCTCGGCATAGGTAACGCCAAACCACTTCGATGGCGTATCCAACACTTTGCAGGTGATACGATTTTGTACTATTAAATTATTTACTGCCAGTGGTATGTAAAATTCCGATTTGAGTTTTTGTCCGTTTTCGGCTAAGAATTCCCTGAAGAAATCAACTGAATAATCGAAATAATCAGGTGTAAATCCCCACATGTTCATTGATACAGGCGTGCTGGCCGGGATGGCTACTTCTTCTCCTTTTTCGTCGAGGTACACAATCGTTCCGCCTTTTTCCTCAATGTGTGTGCGCTCAACTACATTTTTAAGTTCGTTATTTTCATCAACCACGCAAACGCCACGACTTACCGATCCACTTTCGGACAATGTGTTACCTACATGATAGCCAACCATACAATACTGATTTTGCTTGCCTTCAACGCTGCGCAGAAAATCGGCCAGAATGGCAAACGATTCCTGTCCGTAAAAATCATCGGCATTAATCACTGCAAAAGGCTCATGGATAACTTCTTTTCCCATCAGTACAGCGTGATTTGTGCCCCATGGTTTTTCTCGTTCGGCTATGTAAGTGCATCCTTCAGGTACTTTATTTATTTCCTGAAAAACAATTTCCACATCAATCAGATCAATGAATTTGTCGACAACAACTGATCTGAAATCAGCTTCGAAGCTCTGGCGGATTACGAATACAACTTTACCAAAACCGGCTTTTATTGCATCGTAAATCGAATAATCCATAATAGTTTCACCATTGGGGCCTAATCCATCCAATTGTTTAAGTCCTCCATATCGACTTCCCATTCCGGCTGCTAACACAAATAAAGTTGGTTTCATATAAGTATATTTAGTTATTGAGTTGCAAAAATACTCAAATGTTTTCAAATAATAAATTAATTGGTATAGCATTTTGGTTTGTGTTTCGAATGTCTGGTTTTGCGGTTAAAAAATCGTTTTTATTCCGATTTTAGCATTAACAAATCTATAAATCTGCTTGCATGGCCTTGGTTTAATTTTTATCTTTGTGTCGAAAACCCAAAAAACGATATGATTAGAACTTCCCTGAAATTTAATAAGACAACACTTACTTATTTTCTTATAGCCATAGCTTTTTGTATTTTAATTGCTTTATGTGTAAAAATTATTTTTCCTGACTCAAAGAAACCTTCCGATAATTACACCGAGTGTAATCAATTGCTGAATGCGAGTGCTCCGATTTCACCCAGCAGTGTTTTGAATGATAAAAACGATATCCAACTTCTCCATGCCCGAATCAATGGTATAAAAAGCCCTTTTGCTACAAATGCCGGGTTCGACAGTCTGATTACAATGATGGTTTTGAACAATGAACTTATCGAAGTAAAAGATGGTCCGCTCTATCGTCTCAAATCGCTGAAACATTCTCACCCATACCTCGTTCCCGAAGCTGTTAATATGGTGGATGAGATAGCTTTCAGATTTCAACAAAAGCTTAAGGAGAAAGAGCTTGGAAATTATTGTTTTTTTCTGACGTCGCTTTTACGAACGGAGGAAACCCAAAAGCAATTAAGTCACCGAAACGGAAATGCTACAGATACTACAGCGCATTACTACGGAACTACCATTGATATTTCATATAAACATTTTTACAATCTCGACAATGATTCGGTGGTGCCGAGTTGGGAATTGATTCAGGAACTTACCAAAACACTCGTCGAAATGCGTGAAGAATGTAAAATACTTGCTGTTCGCGAACGAAAACAATCCTGTTTTCATATCACGGTAGTGGCTTGTAAACCTAAAGAATCTGAAGTTGATGATTGAAAAAAACTGTTTTGTTTTTTTTGAAAAAAGAGAAACAAATCTATTTTTTTAATTACCTTTGCACTCGCAAAACAGCAAAAAAACGATTGTTGGTTTTGCAGCGACAATGACTTAGTAGCTCAGCTGGTAGAGCAACAGACTCTTAATCTGTGGGTCGAGGGTTCGAACCCCTCCTGGGTCACAATAATTTTAGATAAAAAAACGGACTTACGCTCAATGAGTACAAGTCCGTTTTTTTTATTGTTAAATGTGAAGTTAGTATTGTTCTGTTTCGTTAGGGAAATCACCCGATTTTACATCGGTTACATATTGACCAATGGCTTCGTTCATAATTCCCTGAATATTTGCATACCGGCGAAGAAAGCGAGGAGAAAAATCCTGTGTTAAACCAACCATATCATGCAGCACAAGTACCTGGCCATCCACGCCGCCACCAGCTCCAATACCAATTACCGGGATTGTAAGTTCTTTGGCTACACGTTCGGCCAGTTTGGCTGGTATTTTTTCGAGTACTAAGGCAAAACAACCGGCTTCCTCGAGCAAATGTGCATCGCGGATCAATTTTTCGGCTTCAGCCTCTTCCTGTGCTCTTACGGTGTACGAACCGTACTTGTTGATGGATTGTGGCATCAGGCCCAAATGTCCCATTATAGGGATGCCGGCACTTAAAATTCTTTTTACCGATTCCAGAATTTCTTCGCCACCTTCGAGTTTCAGACAGTCGCCATGGGTTTCCTTCATGATGCGAATGGCTGAGGCAAGTGCCTCCTTTGAATTACCCTGATAGGATCCAAAGGGCATATCGATAACCACCAATGCTCTGTTTACACCTCTAACAACAGATTTTGCCATAAAAATCATTTGGTCGAGAGTAATTGGCAATGTGGTTATGTTTCCACACATTACGTTTGACGCAGAATCTCCAACCAAAATAATGTCGACTCCCGCATTATCAACTATTGTTCCCATAGTGAAATCGTAAGCAGTAAGCATGCTTATTTTCTCACCGCGTTTTTTCATTTCCAAAATCCGCTGTGTAGTAACTCTACGGATGTTCTCGTTATGTACTGACATGTTCTTTTTTAGTTTTTTTGAGTGTGCAAACTTATACAAAAATTTGCGATTTATATGCAGGTCGGAATAAAAAACAGATATCACTAATTTTGGAGTCAATTCGTTCCCCTAAAAGGATGCTTTATTTTTTCATCCTTGATGCCTGTTTTATATTGTCGTTATAATGATTTTTCGGGAGCTGATATTGTAAAAATGCAAATACAGCTAAGCTGAACAAATCAGATGCTGTTTAGGCAATTGCTATGTTGTTGTGGGGATATAAATCAGGAGTATTTGTGTTTTTTAAACCATTATTTCGGTAATAAGAGTTATCTTTGCACGCTAAATTTACAAATAGACGATAGTTAAGGTAAATAGTTTTTTTCTTTTCGAATAAGAATGTTTCAATGATAATAAAAATCCTGAATTTTTGATATGATTTCTGTAGAACAACTTACGGTTGAATTTGGTGGGTCGCCTCTCTTTGATGAAATTAGTTTTCTTGTCAATCCCAAAGATAGAATTGCGCTTGTTGGGAAAAACGGTGCCGGAAAAACTACATTATTAAAAATTTTCTCAGGGAAACAAACTCCTACAAAAGGACGTATAACTATTCCCAAGGATCTGTCTATCGGGTATCTTCCTCAACATATGATTCACAACGAAGGTACAACCGTGATGCAGGAGGCTGAAAAAGCTTTTGAACACATTACTGAGTTGCAAACAGAAATTGAACGTATAAGCCAGGAGTTGTCCGAAAGAACTGACTATGAAAGTGATGATTATCACCGTTTGATTGATAAGTTGACGCACGACAATGAGCTTTTACAAATTGTAGGTTCGGGCAATTTTTATGCTGAAATAGAAAAAACCTTATTGGGACTTGGTTTCCTGCGAACCGATTTCGACCGTCAATGCTCCGAATTTAGCGGCGGTTGGCGTATGCGCATCGAATTAGCAAAAATATTATTGCTTCGCCCCGATGTGTTACTGCTTGATGAACCTACAAACCACCTGGATATCGAATCAATACAATGGCTTGAAAATTTTCTTATCACCTGCGGAAGTGCCATTGTGCTTGTTTCGCACGACCGTGCTTTTATCGATGCGGTAACTACCCGAACCATCGAAATCTCGCTTGGGAAAATATACGATTACAATGTAAACTACTCGAAATATGTTCAGTTGCGTATCGAACGTCACGATCAGCAGGTACGCGCTTACGAAAATCAGCAAAAATTGATTCAGGAAACTGAAGAATTTATTGACCGGTTCAGATCAAAAGCTACCAAAGCCGTTCAGGTTCAGTCGCGTATAAAACAATTGAATAAACTCGAAAGACTTGAGGTAGATTTAGAGGATAATTCGCGGTTAAGTCTTAAATTTCCGCCGGCAGTTCATTCGGGCATTATCCCGGTAGAAGTGGAACATCTCTCAAAAGCTTACGGATCGCACCTGGTGCTCGATAATGTAGGTATGATTATTAACCGGGGCGAAAAGGTGGCCTTTGTAGGTAAAAACGGTGAGGGAAAATCGACACTTGTGAAGTGTATCATGGGCGAGATTGAGTATTCCGGAAAAATGAAGCTTGGGCATAATGTGAAAATCGGATATTTTGCACAAAATCAGGCTTCGTTGCTCGATGAAAGCAAAACAGTATTCGAAACAATTGATTATGTGGCAGTAGGCGATATTCGTACAAAGATTCGCGATATCCTGGGCGCATTTATGTTCGGAGGCGAAGCGTCGGATAAGAAAGTGCAGGTATTGTCGGGAGGTGAGCGCAGCCGTTTGGCAATGATTCGTTTATTACTCGAACCTGTAAACTTACTTATACTCGATGAACCTACCAACCATCTTGATATGCGTTCGAAAGATGTGCTGAAAGAAGCAATTAAAGCTTTCGATGGAACTGTTATTGTTGTATCTCACGATCGTGAATTTTTGGATGGATTGGTAACTAAGGTGTACGAATTTGGAAATAAGAAAGTGCGTGAACATTTAGGTGGCATTTACGATTTTTTACAATACAAAAAGATGGACAGCCTTCGCGAGCTTGAAATTTCAAATTCGCTCAAAGCAGCATCTGAAACGGTCGAAAAAGTGGCTTCCGAAAACAAACTGAGTTACGAAGCGCGCAAAGAACAAAACCGTAAAATCAGAAAGGCAGAAAAGGAAGTGGAAGATGTGGAGAAACAGATTGCCACTTATGAATCGGACCTCGAGGCAATGAATAAGCAGCTCGAATTGCCAGAATATGCATCCGATAGCGATTTTATTATGTCGTATCAAAAGAAACAACGCGAACTCGAACATAAAATGTACGAATGGGAGATTTTGTCCGAGGAGGTTGAAAAGCTGAAAGCTGAGGTAAAATAGGAAACAAGGAGACAAAATGGCAACACTTTATTTAATTCCCACTTCGCTGGGCGATACTGATTTCGATAAAATACTTCCGGCGAATAATACGGTTATAGTTTCGGCTATAAAGCATTTTATTGTCGAAGATGTAAGAACCGCACGTCGGTTTCTTAAAAAAGCAAATCCGGCAATTAATATCGACGAGCTTACGTTTTATACGCTTAATCAGCACACTTCTCCCGAGGCGATAAGCGATTTTTTGAAACCACTTTACGATGGATATGATGTTGGAGTGATTTCCGAAGCTGGTTGTCCGGCTATTGCCGATCCCGGAGCAGATGTAGTGGCTATTGCACAAAGGTGCGGGTTTAAAGTCGTGCCTTTGGTGGGTCCATCTTCTATTTTACTTGCGCTTATGGCTTCGGGCTTCAACGGCCAAAGCTTTGCTTTTGTAGGATATCTGCCCATTCAGCCTGCCGAACGTGCCAAGGCATTAAAAAAACTCGAATCCAGGGTGTATGCCGAAAGTCAGTCGCAGCTATTTATCGAAACTCCCTACCGCAATATGAAAATGCTTGAGGAGATAATAAATACTTGTCGACCAGATACTAAACTGTGTGTTGCCGTTGATATAACGCTCGACAGCGAATTTATACAAACCAAATCATTGAAAGATTGGAAAAAGCAATTACCCGACTTAAATAAACGTCCCTGTATTTTTATTCTTTATAAGTAATTCCTGCACAAAACGATTTTTTTTGTGCAGTTGCATTGTTTTTTTATTATATTTGTACATTCATTATAAAACATAGCACACGAAAACTATAGTATGTATAAAAAAATAGAACACAAACCACTTACATTAAAATCATTAATAGATTATTCTGTTCTTCATTTTGCTGATTGTCCATCTGTCTCTTTTGTTGAAGGAACACCGATAACTTACAAACAATTAGGTCAGAAAATTGAGGAAGTAGCAGCGCTGCTGTCTTCATTTGGTTTGCAAAAGGGCGATAAAGTGGCTTTGTTTTCGCATAATATGCCCAATTGGGTGATTGCTTATTTCTCGGTGGTATCAAAAGGGATGATTATTGTTCCTGTTTTGCCTGATTTTACCCGACAGGAAGTTGAAAATGTTTTGATGCACTCGGAAGCAAAAGTACTGTTTGTAAGTGAGCGTTTGCAATCGCGTGTTGATGGACTTGAATTGTCCGACTTAATTGGAAAAATATCGGTGGAAGAATTTAAAGTGCTTATGGGCGGTGATTTGTCCGAAAGTGATGTGAGTAAAGTAGATGAAATTCAGGTCGAAGAAGATGATACTGCTGCCATAATTTATACGTCTGGTACCACGGGTCGATCCAAGGGCGTGGTTTTATCGCATAAAAGTATAGCTTTTACGGCCATGCAGTCGTACACATTTTGTGCTATCAGTCACGAAGATATTTTTCTTTCGTTTTTGCCTTTGTCGCATACCTACGAAAATACAATCGGAATGCTTTATCCGGTTATGTATGGTGCATCAATTTATTATCTCGAAAAGCCACCTACCGCCTCTTCGTTGATTCCTGCATTGAAAAAAATCAGACCCACAATGATGCTGTCGGTTCCATTGATTATGGAAAAGCTGTACAAGAGTCAGATTCAGGCTAAATTCACAAAAACAAGGTTTACGCGCGTTATTTATAAGGCATTGTTGTTCAGGAAACTGATTCACCGCATAGCAGGAAAAAAACTATACGAAACTTTTGGTGGTCGGCTTAGGTTTTTTGGTATCGGTGGGGCTAAGCTCGATTCGCGTGTTGAACGCTTTTTGAAAGAAGCAAAATTTCCGTATGCTATTGGTTATGGCCTTACCGAAACAGCGCCCTTGCTGGCAGGTGCAGGCACTCACCAAACAAAGCTCCAGTCCACAGGCTTTGCGGTTCAGGGAGTAGAACTGAAAATTTATGAGCCCAACAAAAAAGGTGTAGGCGAGATATGGGCTAAGGGGCCAAATGTAATGAAAGGATATTATAAAAATCCTGAAGCTACAAGTGAAGTTTTAACTGCCGATGGTTGGTTTCGAACCGGCGACCTTGGTAAATTTGATTCGAATAACAGGCTCTATATAAAAGGCCGTATGAAAAATACGATAGTCGGAGCAAGTGGTGAAAATATTTATCCTGAAGATATTGAAACTATTATAAATAGCAATCAATTTGTTGTTGAATCACTGGTGATCGAAGAAGATGGTTTTTTAGTGGCAAAAATAATTCTTGACCTTGAACAAATCGAGAAAAATATTGCCCACTTGAAAACTGCTATTGATGAAAAGAAAGAGCAATACCAGGAATGGAAAGCTCATTTTACAAAAGAGCTTAACTCAAAGCTAAATCGTACTTCTCAAATCAACAGAGTTGATATTATGGATGAACCATTTGAAAAAACGGCTTCACAAAAAATCAAGCGATTCCTGTATACTAAAACCAAGAAAAAATAATAAATCAGAACATAAAAAAATCCTCCTGAAATAATTCGGGAGGATTTTTTTATGTTTAATATAGTCGAATATGGTTATTTCTTAACTTCATCGAGTGCAATTCCATATGCAACGACACCTTCCGAGAAGTATTCAATGTCGCCGGCTGGTTTATATTGTGTTGCCAATGTTGCCATTTTTACGCCCGTACGATGTGTGGGGTGATCCTTATAGTAGTTTTCCCAACTGCCCGATGGAGATGAAGCTCCAATGGTTTGTGGGCTGCGGTAGGCCCAAAACACTTTGTTTGATACATTGTCGATTGCTATTCCTGTAATGTACAACGATTTGTCATCCATAGGTGCGTCATCTATTCGTTCAGCATTGTTTCCTCGCATGTTGGCCACCCAAAATCCTACTTTATCGGCCGGAGCAGTCACCGAAAAATAAATTTTCTGATTGATCTCGTCAATTTTAAATGCTCTGATTGAAAAGTCGGTCAGAATTGCTCCTAAGCTTGGTACCGGGGCTGTGCCGGTGGCATTAGCTGTCAGGATATCTGTGGGTAAAAATCTGTAAATTCCTTTGCCACTTCCTCCTTTAGCCCAAAAGTAAGCCTCGTCGTAATAAGCTATACCGCCACTGAACTGGTTAGATGCTAATCCATTTCCGTAGTAACCTAATCTATCGGCCTTGGCCAGATAATAAGGCACGGATGTTTGATTGTCGGTACTGCCTTTCCATTCGAATGATCCTAAAGTTGAATTTACAGGCGTTTTATAAATAAATTCACTATAATCGGTCCAATAAATAAAGTTGTTATCCACATATCCGTTGAAGAAACCAAAATGCGAACTTTTACCATTGTTATTTATAATTTCACTTGTCGTTTTGGTATTCATGTTGTACACACGAATATTACCATTGCCCGAAGTGTTTGTCAGCCAGTCGTTTTTATAAGCTACATCCGATCCTGCATCGAATATGTAAAGCAGATTTGAAAGTGCAATGATATTGAATGGATGGTTTCCGGCTGAAATTCCGGTACTTGTATGAGCTTCGAATCCGTTATCGTAAATGCGTTGACGAAGAATGTTACCGTTTCGTTGTGCCATCAACAGGCTTTTGGTCTTCATGTCATGTACATGAAATTTCTTAGTAATTATTGTGTCCAGTTCATTGCCCATGACAATGTGGAGCGATACAGTCTCTTCGGTATTAGGTTGATTGAAAAATACTTCGACTTCGCTTTTGCTCGATTCTCCATTGGTTAAGTTGCCTTTTGCGTTTGATGAAAAAGTCCATTTATAAGTAATGTCAAGATTACTTGGGTTGTAAACTAAAACGCTAAAGGTTGATTTCTTGTAATAATAAACAGAGTCAGTGTTTATATAAATGGTAGGAATGCTATCATAGACAGTAATGGAGAGTGTTTTGGTTAAATTCTTATTTGAATCGACCATTAATGTGATTGAATACTTACCGGCATTTTTATAAATGTGTTTTGGATTTTTCTCAGTCGATTTTAAATTGTCCCCAAAATTCCAGTTCCAATGCTCGGCTTTCCAATCCTCATCTCCTGTGGTCAGATTTGTAAAACTAACCGTTTGGCCTGCTTTTGGAACCTCAGGTGTGAATGAAAAATCAGGCACAATATTATCGCTACAGCTGAAAAAGCTAAATACACTCAAAACGAAAACAAAGACAGAAAATAATTTATTTCTCATTTTATTCTATTTATTCTTTTTTATGGAGTTGATGTAATTCGGTGCAAATATAATCAATTCTCTTCGGTGGATATTGCATCAAAGAGAATAGAATTTGTTAATTATTGATATTATTTATGAATATGATGTTGATATTCTTGTTCAATGCCAATCTTCAACAGTTGAGTTCGACGACTCGGTTCATTTGATCCCATTGTGTGGGTGAGGGTTGATGTTGGATGTCCGATTTTTTTGTTCGCTTAAATTCAGTTGTTTAAGTCAATGTTTGTAACTAATATGTTCTAGCATTCTGTTCAGGTCAATAATTTTCATATTTTTGCCATTTCTATTTTTTCTGAGAAAAATCAGAAAGAAGAAGCTGTGAAGAAAATAAAAGACAAAATGAAAGAACAAAACATCAGGTCAACTGTTTTTTCTGTCAGTGAAAATTAAATTATTATATGTCGAATAACACTGTTCCCACCAATCAGCTGGCCACCGAAAAGATCGGAAAGCTTTTGTGGAAGTATTCATTACCCGCGATTATCGGAACCGTGGTTATGTCACTCTACAACATTGTCGATCGTATTTTTATTGGTCAGGGCGTAGGGCCGCTGGCCATTTCTGGTCTTGCTCTTACTTTTCCATTTATGAATATTATGATGGCCTTTGGGATGCTTATTGGCGGTGGTTCGGCCTCCAGGATATCCATTACTTTGGGACAAAACGATAAAGATAAGGCAGAGACAATTCTTGGAAATTCTGTAGTGCTTACTTTTCTGATTTCGGGTTCGGCCATAATATTGTCGCTCATTTTTATGCGCGATTTGCTATTTTTGTTTGGAGGTACGCAAAATACAGTGCAGTATGCCTATGATTATATGATAATTATAATTCCTGGCGGTATATTTACAGCGCTTTATTTTGGGTTGAACAATATCCTTCGGGCTTCGGGACATCCGCGTTCGGCCATGTTTAATATTTTATTGGGAGCCGTTATCAATATAATTCTTGATCCCATTTTTATTTTTGTTTTCGATTGGGGAATCAAGGGTGCTGCTATTGCTACTGTTATTTCTTACTTTATAGGCACATTAAATGTTGTTTCACATTTTTTGTTCAAAAACTCTCAGCTGCGGTTTCATGCACACAATTTCAGGCTGCGGAAAGACATAGTTCATTCTATTTTGAGCATAGGTCTGTCTCCTTTTAGTATGCAGATCGGTACAAGTCTGGTGGTGATACTTATCAACAGCACTTTGCTGAAATACGGTGGCGACCTGGCGATAGGCGCTTATGGCATTATCAATAGCGTAAATATGCTGGTGGTTATGTTTATCATTGGGCTCAATCAGGGAACGCAACCGATCATCGGATTCAATTTCGGAGCCGGCAATTTTGAGCGTATGTTTAAAACCCTGAGAATGGGCGTTATGTTAGCCTGCGTTTTTACGCTTTTGGGTTTTATAATTGGAACTTTCTTCCCGCATCAAATAGTTAAGCTTTTCACCAGCGATGTTGATTTGCAAAACATTTCGGCGCGGGCATTGCGCATATCGGTTATCATGTTTCCGGTGGTTGGTTTCTTAATTGTAATTTCAAATTTTTTCCAATCGATAGGCAAAGCCAAAATAGCCATTTTTCTGAGTCTGACGCGTCAGTTTTTGTTTTTTATCCCCGGCCTTTTTATTCTTCCTGTATTTTGGGGACTGGATGGCGCCTGGGGCGTAATGCCTTTCTCGGATGGTTTGGCATCGCTGGTGGCTGCTGTTACTTTTCTGTTTTTCTACCGGAAATTCAAACAAAACGAACTGAAGGAGCAGACGAACGATTAGGTTTTGCAGCACATTTTTATCCTCAATGTTTTTCTCAAAATAAAATAAAAGTTAGTGTTTTGTATATCACTAACTTTTTGTATCTTTGCACCCTGTATTTTGTAAAGTCAACATAATGTCTAACCTACTATTTATTAGTAATTAAAAAAACAAATTTTCTGTAATGGAAGAAAACAAAAACATCTCGGAGGAAGTAATTCCAACCGTAGAAGAAACAGTAACCGAAGAAACTCAAGTGGTAGCCGAAGCTCCTGTAGTTGAAGCTGCTCCAGCAATTGAAGAAGTTATTGAAGAAGCTCCTGCTTCTAAAAAAGTTGTAGCACCTGTAGTTGCAGCTCCTGCTGCCGATTTCGATTGGGATGCTTACGAAAAAGGAATCACCCTTACTGCTACGGCAAAGGAAGATTTAGAAAAAATATACGACAACACTCTGAACGCTATTAAAGACAAAGAGGTTGTTGAAGGAACCGTTATTTCGATCAATAAACGCGAAGTTGTTGTAAACGTAGGTTACAAATCGGACGGTATCGTTCCGATGAGCGAATTCCGTTACAATCCCGAACTGAAAGTTGGCGATAAGGTAGAAGTTTATATCGAAAGCCAGGAAGATAAAAAAGGACAATTGCTCCTTTCTCACAAACAAGCCCGCGCTACCCGCTCATGGGATCGCGTAAATGCTGCTCTCGAATCACAGGAAATTG
>JAYFRI010000151.1:0-10231 GCA_034926015.1 Paludibacter sp.
AGCATAAATGCAACGAAAAGGATGAATTTGATTTTTTGTTTTTTCATAATGATATCTATTTTATTTAACATTTTTATTCACGATTGATAGCCCAACGAAAACCAAGGTAAATCTTTCGTCCATGCATAGGACCCCAAACCACCGATGCATCAAAATCATTGCTGAAAGGATGCTGCACATCGATAATCGGATTTTCCTGAACAAAGTTGGTCAGGTTTTCCGAACCGAGATAAACGGACCAGGTTCTGAAGTATTTTGTTACTTGAGCATTCATAATGGTGTAAGCGCCAAACTCTTTGTCCCATAATGGTTGATTGATATCCGGATCAGGTAAGCGACCACCGCCGTTGAACTGCGCAGTAAAATCGAACTGCCACTTTTTTAAGGGCGTCTGATAAGACGCAGTTATTAAGCTCTTCGAACGACTCGTCAGCGGCTTTTCGCGCAACAGTCCGCCAATAGTGGTTTCGGCATCAGTAATACGATGTGCTAAAGTCATCGTGAGCCCTTTCAGCACTTCCATATTGGCTTCCAACTGCGCACTGCTCGAATACGATTTGCCGGTTAAATTAGTAAAAATAACCATATGAGGATTCGAATCCATATCTACCACAACCTGATCAATGAAATTTGTATAATACCATTCGGCGGTAAGGCTCAGTTCACGGCCAAAAAGCGGGATAAAACCTTGTGCGCTCAAACCATAATTCCAGGCTTCTTCCATTTTTATATCCGGAGCTATTGAAATCGATCTGTTACTTGCAAGCAGAAAGTTATTCTCGGCAAGTACATTTGGCGATCGGTAACCTTTCCCCGCACTGGCTCTGAAGTGTAAATGGTCATTTGCATTGTATTTCAGATGCAAGCGGGGCGTTAGAAAAGCTCCATATTCAGTATTGTAATCGGCCCGAACACCAGCCAAAGCAATGAACTTATCATTTAAATTCAATGTATACTCGGCAAAAGCGCCGGGAACAAATTCCTTGCGAGGAAAAATAGTCGGCTGCAACACAGTAAGCGTTTCGTTATAATTATCATAATTAAAACTTGCTCCTGTCGAGAGCTTGCTCTTTTCTCCAAGGTTAGTCTGAAAAATTAAGTTTGCGTACAAATTTTCCTGCTTACCAAAGTATTGTTTATGACCATAATGAGCATCCTGCTGATGCAGCGAACCACTCACAATAAAGCCAATGCTTTTTTCGGTGGTATGATCGAACACATAACCATTTTTCAGGAAAAACTCATACCTTTCGGTATCTATGCCTATCTTATAATCGCCTGCAACCTGGCCACCCATTCTTTTTTCGGAGAGGGCACGCACAAAAGCCTGCGAAACATAATTGCCATGCGTATAATACCAACGGTTTATAAAGTTATACTGCTTTACCATAGGCATATCCATGAAATTATCATTATTTTCGTCGATAGACATGAATTCATCAGAAGCATGAACCAGAATTCCTGTAGAAAGATGTTCCGAAAGCTTTGCCGAAGCATTTACATTGGCTTCCACCCTTCCTGCATCGCTCGCAAAAAGATTTGCTGCAACAATCTCGCTGGTTTGAGGCTTCTTATATTCTACGTTGATCTGACCCGTAACGGCCTCGTATCCATTAATCACCGAAGCCGTACCTTTCGAAACCTGAATGCTTTCCATCCATGGTCCGGGGATGTAGCCCAATCCGTATGCCGAAGCAATTCCACGTAAATTAGGGATATTCTCGGTGAGCATTTGAACATAAGTCCCCGACAGTCCAAGTAGTTTTATCTGTTTGGCTCCGGTAGCTGCATCGCTGTACGAAACATCGACCGATGGATTGGTTTCAAAACTTTCGGACAAATTACAACAAGCCGCTTTGCACAATTCGGTGGCTGTAATTTTTTCGGTTTGAAATACCGACGTACGGGGTTTAATGGTTCCCAGATTTTTACTGACAACCGATACCTCCGACAACTGAATTTGTTCGCTCAGTTCGACATTTAAAAATTTGTCAACGTCGGTTACATGTAATGTATCGGGACTGAATGCCACATTACTGACAACAAGCAGGTTACTGCCACTATGTAAAGGAACAGAAAATTCGCCCAAATTATCGGAAACAGCTCCCACTGTACTGTTCAACCAGTATATATTAACACCCGGTATTGGTTCTCCTTTTTTATCGGTAACTCTTCCTTTCACTGAGGCGAAAGCACATATATGAAGAAAAACCAAACTAAATAATATTAATCTAAATTTCATTTTTAAAGATATAATTATAATTGATAAATACACAAAAAAGCAAACAATCAACAGATTGCATGCTAAAACCAGTAATATCAATTAAAATTAAATCAGTAAAACTGCGTGGAGATTCAGAATATCTCTTCCTGAACTTGGGATGTAATTGGGTGGAGAATGTCGAAAAGCAAAAAATGACTCGGGCTGCTCGAAAGCAGAGAACAGATCATTTGTAAAATAAAACAGTTGTATTTCTGCTGCTGATTCAAAGGAAATATGAGTAGTAACAACTGAAGGAATTTCAACCTTCAAGCGCAACACATGGCAACCGTTGGGATGATGATTTATATCCGAACAGGTAAAATCATCTGAACTATCGTGCGAACAATCGCTGGAATGAGAATGCGCATTGTCATGGCATGACATAAGCGCTATATTTTCTATTCCTACAACTTCGCAATGATGACAACAATAGTTGATAATGTTGAATCCTGTTCCAGCGAATAAAAAATACAGTCCAAAAAAAAGCGAGAATATGTATTTGATCGGCCTTTTCATGTTTACTGATTGCAAAGAAAGCTACAATTTATATTATTGTAAAATTTTCAGGTTGTTTTTCAGATATTTTATAAATTATATGCTTAAATGTCCTATTTTTGTAGTCAGAAATATTTCAAACAAACAATTATGAAAAAAATATACATATATTTAATTATAAGCCTTATAACACTATCATTATTCAATTCGTGCAAACAAAAAACGATTAAAACGATAGACAAAACGGCTCAACTGACAAGTTTTTTATCGAAAGATACGACCAAAGGCTCCATAAAAATTGACATTACGGTGGAAATGCCGGTTTGCCTCGACGACGAAAGGGTACTGGATTCGATAAGATCCGAAATAATAAGGAACTTATTCGGCGATGGATATGTGACCATCTCCTCCGATTCGGTTGTCAATAAATTTGCTGCCGATCTTGTTGCTGAATATAAGCTTTCGAATGAGCAACTGCTGAATGAAATGGACAGCACAAGCTTTTATTCGTTTAACAACGAGCATGTTCTCGAAGGCTTCTCACTGTTGAACGACGGTACTATATACTCTTACGGCTTCAACAGATATGTGTTCATGGGAGGAGCTCACGGACTGAGTACTTCCAATTATTTAAACTTCAACATAAAAAATGGAAAAAAAATAACCGAAAGCGATCTCTTTTCGGACAATTATGTAACAAAACTATCTGAATTGATAAAAGTTCGCATTGTAGAGCAAAGTTTCGAAGACAAAAGCAATGAGCCAATCCTGAGTTTGAACGACACAGATTTTTGGGTAGAAGCCATAAAACCAAACGGAAATTTCTACATCACCGACGAAAGCATCAATTACGTGTATAATCCTTACGAAATTGCACCTTACTATATGGGTCAAACCGAAGTTGTTTTACCATTTTATAGATTAATTGATATTCTGAAACCAAACAACGTGATTAGTTATCTGATAGAAAAAGACCTGACAAAATAGAACAGTTTCCAAGGGAGTTGTTTTAAAAGCCTGAAATAATTATCGAAATTCACAGAACAAGATATTGACAATTTTAATTCAAAAAAATTATGAACCTGCAAAAAGACAACCGTTTAGCCTGGGGGATTTCTTTACTCGTTTTCGGCTTTATTTTCCTTTTTCGTCAGTTGGAATTTCTGCCCCCTTCTGTTTCCGATATCATTTTTGATTTTAAAAACTATCCGCTTATCATTGGTCTAATCTTTTTGCTTACGCACAAAAACAAAAACATAGGCCTCATTCTGATTGTCGTTGGTGTTTTGTTTCGACTTGCCGATATCATTCGCTGGACACAACACCTCTCCGATTTCATTTGGCCTTTGCTTTTAATCGTTGCCGGGCTTGTTCTGATTTTTGGAAACAAAAAAAGAAAGAAATAAAGCACTGGAAATGAATATAGTTATGCTCGGTGCCGGCAATGTTGCTACACACCTTTCGAAAGCGCTACAAAAAAAAGGATTTAGCATTGTTCAGGTTTACAGCAGAACAGATGCTTCGGCCAAAGCCTTAGCCGAACTGCTGAACGCGCCCTATACAACCAAAACAGACGATATAAATTCCGAAGCCGACATTTACATTTACACTCTCAAAGATAATGCATTAGAAGAAATAATACACAAAATCAACCTACCCGATGCCATTCACATTCACACTGCCGGAAGTGTGAATATTGATGTTTTTGAAGGAAGAGCAAAGCATTTTGGAGTAATTTACCCTATGCAAACATTTTCTAAATCGAAGGAAGTTAATTTCGAAAACATAGCTTTGATGGTGGAAGCTAATACCGTGGAAACCACTGATACGCTGTTCGGTATTGCTCAGCAATTATCAAATAGATGCTACAAAACAAACTCAGAACAACGTAAAAAAATTCATCTTTCGGCTGTATTTGCCTGTAATTTTACAAATTACATGTACACGATTGCCGAAGAGTTATTAAACGAAACAAATGCTCCGTTCGATATACTGCAACCTTTAATTGCCGAAACAGCTGAAAAAATAAAATATTTATCGCCTGCTAAGGCACAGACAGGCCCCGCTGTTCGATACGATACAGTTATTATTGAAAAACATCTGAAAATGCTTGAGAACCGGCCTGAATTGCAGCAACTTTACAAAGAAATAAGTAAACTGATTTACAATAAATCAACTACAAATATTTAGTTTCCTAGTTGTTTATCAATTAGTTCTATCTCCTTATTCCTTTTTCTCAATTCAGTGGCGTAGTTATTAATTGTTACAAAACTCTTTGCTTCAACGACTGAATTTTGTTGAATATATTCCAATGCTTTTTCCGAATATTCTTTCGCCTTATTAATATCGCCCGATAATTCGTAAGCAACGGCAATGTTGTTCGCTAATTTAGCCTTCAAACCCGCACCACCTTTATTCATTGCACTTTCCCAAATTTCTATAGCAGCTTTCCAGTTTTTCACATAAATGGAATCAATTCCCTGTTTCATTTTTTTGTTATTTGTGCTAAAAAAATAACGATCAGCCGTTTCCCAGTAGGGCATGAAACGCTTTACCGAATTCTGACCCACATACAATGCTCCATCAATAATTGCATCGGCTCTTTCAGGCAGGGCGTTCAGCGCATTCTTTCTTTGAAACGATTCAGCATCCCAGTAAATAGTATCCCTGAAAGCAACAGTCCCATATTTTTCGTTTCCCGGATAATGTACACTCCACTGAGTTTCGTACCTGGCAACCAAAGCTGTATAATATGAATAATTGGTGCCATCATACAACTCTGCAATTTTGTCATTCACCTTCATCCTGTCGAGCGACAGCACAACATTACTATTATACCTCTTACACAAAGCATTGATCGTATCCGGCGAGACTGGATTTATATTAAAGAAATCAGTACTTTTATTAACTGAATTCAAATGAAGCTGAACATCGTTGAAAAACTCAGAGTTTGCCAGTTCTTCGTAAACGACACTCAAACAATAAGTTGGCATACTATCAGTTTGCTGTACAACATTTCTGGATTTATCGTTATAATACTCAGTTTTATGCCCATAATCGGCAGGTTGAGTAACGGTATTATTCACGATCAACAGCTGATTGGCCGAAACATCAAAAGTAATTTTAGCTGGCCGAAGCACATCAAGACTTGTGTAGAGCATAGTCGTACACGAACTCAATAGAGCCATCGAAAATAACAGAATTATTTTTGCAGAATTTTGTGTCTTCATCTTTATTCAAAAAAAGTGTAAAATTCGTCTATAATGTTAGTTCAAGATGATCGTAAGAGAGAAACATGTTTTCGGGCAATGTTTTCTGCACTTCGTTGTGCATACCCAAATCGTGACTGAAATGCGTAAAATAAGTTCTCGTTGCTCCAATTTGAGTGGCAATGCCAATAGCTTCGCTCAACGAAATATGTGAAATATGTTCATTGATTCTGAGCGCATTCAGAATGAGCACATCCAAACCTTTAAGCTGTTCAATGGTTTGGTTCGAAATCGTTTTCACATCCGTCAGATACGCCACATTAGCAATTCTGAAACCCAAAACAGGTAACTTAGCATGCATCACTCTCAACGGTTTCACTACCGTACCGCACACATTAAAATCATCCTTTTCATTTATCTCGTGTAAATGAATCGTAGGAACTCCCGGATAAGGATGATCGGAAAACGCATAGTGTAAATTACTCCTGATCACCCCCAAAACCCGTTTTTCGGCATACACATTACATTCGCCGAGTGGCCGCACATCATCCAAGCCACCAATATGATCGTAATGCTCGTGTGTTATTAAAATCCCATCAATCTCCTTAGTGCCGGTTCTCAGAAACTGCTGACGCAAATCGGGTCCGCAATCGATAAGAAGCCGGGCATTCTCATTTGTTACTAAAATTGATGCTCGCAAACGTTTATCTTTCTCATTTTCCGACCTGCAAACGGCACATTCGCACCCAATCAATGGAACTCCGGTGGATGTTCCTGTTCCTAAAAAAACAATTTTCATTTTTAAATTATTGCTGCTCTTTACAGGTTCATTCGTATTCTCCAATTGTTTGGATATAAATTATTCGATCTGTTACCAAGATTTTTCACCCAACCCAATGCCTCATTCTGAAACAATACAAGCACGTAACCTGTTTTCGAATCCGGTAATAATATCGATTCTTTTTTCAAAAAAGAAATAGCGCCTCCGTAATCAAGGTCAGCACATGCTAGGTTTTCGGTATTCAATGCTTTCGAAAGTGCCAATTGGGCAGCCGGAATAAAGTCTTTGCCTTTTTGCTCGGCCATTAGCAAACCACTTTCAATACATCTCAGCCGGTTATTCAGAAACATGAACTCATTGAACCTATCAGTTTGATAAGCCCTTATGAAATTATCATCATTTATATAAGTATAAAGTTCGGGACTCGTCAGTTGAAATTGCATTTCATTTTGCTTAACAAATTTTATGCCTTTCTTTAATTCTGCTTTAATTTGTTTCGAACGAACTGCCGATCCGTTTTTCCGAACCACAGCTATAAAGAATCCTTCACCCTTTGTGCGATGTGGAAAGAAGCGGTAACCAAAATCACTTTCCACTATATTTTCGTTTCCGTGCAAATCAACCTTAAGAAGCTCAGCATCCAGTTCACGACACATCCACGCCACATTATCTTCGTTTTCCTCCCGATTGTAAGTGCAGGTGCTATACACAAGAATACCTTCAGGTTTCAGTGCATCCCAAACATCGGTCAGAATTTTTTTCTGACGTTCTGCACAAAGCTCAACATTACTTAACGACCATTCGTCTATGGCACCAGCATCTTTTCTGAACATTCCTTCGCCCGAACAAGGAGCATCGACGACAACAGCATCGAAAAAATTATTCAATGCTGAAAAATCAGCCGGATCGTTATTTGTAACCAAAGTATTCTGATTACCCCATTTTGCAAGATTTTCGGCTAAAATATAAGCACGATTTCTCACAATCTCGTTACTTACAAGCAAACAATTGCGATGCAGATACTGCGAAAGCAAGGTTGACTTTCCACCGGGCGCAGCACATAAATCCAACACAGTGTCGGCATCCGGAAAATGCTGTTCCACCACCTGAGAAAGAAACATCGAGCTGGCTTCCTGCACATAATACACGCCTGCATGAAACAACGGATCGGCCGTAAACAAGGGTCTTTCGTTCAGATAATATCCTTTGTCGCACCATGCCACTTTTTCGGCAGAGGGCATGTAATCCATCTTATCATTTATCCTGATGCTTGTGGGCGCTAACTGCTGCAGCGCATTTTCGAATGCAGGATACTCCTTTTTTAAAATAGCTTTAGTACGTTCAATAAAAATAGACGGAAGATTCATTCAGCAATTGTTAAGTATAGAATACAAAAGTATAATTTTTGATCCATTTGAGACCTTAAAACAAATGAAAATAACAAGCAAAGGACTAATTAATTCAAAAAAAACAATAACAAGAAATAAAAAGTGAGCTGTTCGTTTACAATGCTTTCAGCAATTTATCAATTGTTTCCTTATATTCTGCCTCGCTTAAATACGTTTTTTGAGGATTCATTTCGAACACACTGCCAAAACTAAGCCCATCTTTATATTTGGGGACAATATGAAAATGCAGATGTGGCAGTTTATCGGAATAAGCGCCATAATTTATTTTTACCGGCGAAAAGGCGTTATGAATGGCTTCAGCCACTTTGCACACATCAGCCATAAAGGCATTCCGCTTTTGTTCCGTAAGCTCGAACAATTCATTCACATGATCGGCATAAGCCACCACGCAACGTCCGGGGTAACTTTGCTCTTTAAACAAAAAAACGGACGATACATTTAAATCGCAAATATGTATCATCAATTCCTTTTGTAATTCATTCCGTTCGCAATACAGGCAATCGTTTGCATTTTCCATTTTGCTATGTTTTTTGATTGTTTTACACATAAAAAAAGCAGTGTAAATAAAAATACTTCACTGCTTTTAAATTTTTTTTCCAGTTTTCAAATCAGGATTTACTTTCATCTAAAATTCTGAGTGCAATATCCAGAATCTGAGTATCATCCAGCATTACCAAACCGCCATCAGGCCCCGGTTCAATATGCACTCCACAGCTTTTTCCATCTTTGTAGTTATGTCCTCCGAAATAATTACGTACTGTTTCTTTTTCCAGACCAAGTTCTTCGGCAATCTTGGTCATACTCCCACTTGGAAGCGAATCTTTTACTTTTCGTAATTCGTTAAATGTTATCGTTTTCGTCATGACTGATAAGTATTAGAATTGTGAGTAATAATATGATTTTATTAGGTGCTATAAACTTAGTGTATTCAGTTGAATTGACAAAATTATTTTACAAATATTTAATATAAAAAAAACAATTCCATCAAGCTAAAAATACATAGTTCTGAAATACAAAGAATTAAACGACCGGCGGATTTACAACAAATCATCATAATTTTGCTTTCATTTTGTGCCGGTTTTCAAAATTGCGTATTGTCTGTAAAACTCAACAATGGTTTCGATACCTCTGAAAAACAATTCGACAGGAAAATTTTCGTTAGGCGAATGAATGGCATCCGATTCGAGACCGAATCCCATCAGAATTGGCTTCACGTCGAGTACTTTTTCGAACACAGGGACCACTCCGATACTACCACCTCTGCGAACCGGCAAAGGACGGATGCCAAATGTTTTTGTGTAGGCATTTTCGGCAGCTTTATAAGCCAGCGAATCGATGGGACAAACATAACTTTCGGCGCCGTGCAATTTAATAACATCAATGTCTATATATTCTGGAGCATTTTCTTTGAGATAGTCCGAAACAAGTTCGGCAATCACATCATATTTTTGATTGGGAACAAGACGTGCCGACAGCTTAGCAAATGCTTTTGATGGCAGCACTGTTTTTGATCCTTCGCCGATATATCCGCCCCAAATACCGCAAATATCCATAGCCGGCCTTATACCTGTTCGTTCAATCGTGCTGTACCCCTTCTCGCCACGCAGATGTTTAATGTTGAGATTCGATTTATATGCTTCTTCATCAAAAGGAATCTGAGCTATCAGTTCGCGTTCGGTAGCCGACACTTCCTGCACGTCATCATAAAAATGAGGAATTGTAATCCTACCACCGGCATCAATAAGCGTAGCCAGCAATTTGGTTAGTTCGGTGATTGGATTGGCTACGGCGCCGCCGAAAATTCCGGAATGCAAATCGCGATTGGCCGCCGTTACTTCTATTTGCCAATAGGCCAAACCACGTAATCCTGTTGTAATACTGGGCATATCGCTCCCAAGCATGCTGGTGTCGGACACCAAAATGGTATCGCATTTCAGCAGTTCTTTGTTTTGAAGGCAAAACTCCTCAAGACTTGGCGATCCGATTTCTTCTTCACCCTCCAACAGAAATTTCACATTACAGTTCAAAGCGTTTGTTTTCACAAGTTACTCAAAAGCTTTAGCATGCATATACG
>JAYFRI010000105.1:0-5511 GCA_034926015.1 Paludibacter sp.
TGTCTTTTGTCTTTTGTCTTACAAAAACCACAACCGCTCCCTCCCCGCTCCCGGTATTTCAGCATTACCAAAGTTGGGCACTATCTGCGCCAGCATTTCGGGATACTTTACGGTAACCGGCAACGACTGCGACGAGACCGATTTCCAGTAAAGCTGACTAAAACTACAAATCTGACTCAGCAACTCCACCGTCATGTCAGCTTCAGGCAGAGTACTCACTTCGCTGCCTGCTGCAAAATACTGCATCGACACTTTCATTGGGAAAGGAAATCTGCGGGGTGTTTCCTTCGATGTGTCATCCGTCAAACTGTTGTTGAACAGCAAATACTGTGTGCGGTTAACCGGAATATAACTATAGCTTGCAGGCATCAGGTGCTCCGAATCTGTATCGAAGGCCAACACATCCTGCGAAAAGCTTTTATTCACCGTCACCACCACTACGGGTATCTTCAGCCCGAGCCGCGCAAGGCCCATCTCTATAGGTTTCAGCTCTTTTTTGCTCAGTGTTTTGTAAAAATGTATCACCAGCTTCTCAGGCTGCGCATTCTCGTTGCAATAACGTCGCACAGCCATTATAATCGACCCTGCCAGCTCATCCGTTTGCGAACTTCTGAAACAGTCGAAACCATAAAACCGCCCCTCGCCCGAAAAGCAAAAGGCACTACCCAGATACTTTTTCTGCGTATCGGCACTGCGAAAAGCACTGATACCTATCACCAGATCGTGTATGCTGCCTGAAGCCAGCGACCAGGGGGTACCACCCAGCTTCGCCAGCATGGCTACTGCGATATTCGGCATATAATAATGAAAGCCTTCCTTCAGTACCGCCACATTGTTGGAATCGGTCCTTCGTCCCGGCCAGTTTTTATCCACCTCTATCGACTGCGACAATATCCCCCTGTGCAAAAGCTCCTCTTTCAGTTTGTAATACACAGCTTTCTTTCGGGCACTCTTTTCCCATTTACCCACGGGCGAAAGATATATGGCAAAATACGTTTTCCCTGTTTCAAACTCCCTTTTATCCAACTCACTGCATATTTGCGGAAGCGGATTTTCAACATCTGCAAAATACACACTCAATCCCTTTGAAGTCTGAAAATTGATGCCTACATATTTCCCCAAACCCTCGAAGCCGGGCTTTTCACCTTTCAAATACTCATATACCGCTTTGGCCATAGCAGCATCCTTTTCCCTGCATATAAAGAACAACACCACATGCTGCTCCGGCGAATATACTTTCGGACCGTTATATTTCAGACAGCTATTGATATCCCTCCCGGTTTTGCCATTCCCGAAAACCAGCATATCAAGTTTATGACCGGGATTGGGAAGCCGCTGTTGTGTACATTGCAGCCATTCGGTATCGGGAACCATCACACCCGCCACATGCTCCGGAAGCAAATACTGTTGTCTGAATTCCTCAATTTCATTCCGGTATCGTTTGTAACGGTTCGATTTGTCGGGTATTCCGAAAGGCATTTTCAACTCATGCTGAAGCTTTTTGTTCAGACAGGGAAACAAACGGTCGGTGTCGCGACGCACACGGTCGGGCAAATCGTTGTACCAGAAAAACTCAGTACCGCACAACAGCTTCGTAAAACTCAACTCCCTGTCGCCCGAAAAAAAGGCACTGTTTAAAGACTCTTTAAACACCGAATGAACCCCATCGTAACTAATCAGCAATTCCGGTTTATCGCTAAGGCGGGCAAACTGCACACGCAACCGAAACACTTTGTAGCCATTGCATTCCTTCAACACCAATGTAGCAGGCACCCATACATCCATGTCCGAAATCAGATTTGTTTGCACAGGAAGCCCCTTACTGCGAAAATAATGTGTGAGTTTATACAGGTAATAATTCTTCAGAAATCCCCTCGTCCAGCAAGGAGTCACATCATCAGTGTACTCAGTACCCATTGTAAGCACAGGCATATCACTATCAGCCTTTACATCGAATGTGGTGTACAGCGTTTTGATGTGTGCAGGCAGGTGCAGCAAAGGCAGTAGCCTTTCCGTTTCGTAGTCGGCAAGTTTCAATGCCTCACCCACAGGGCGGGTCGTAAAGTAACAACTCAACTCCGGCTGCGCAGGCCGGAAATTCAGCGCGTTCAAGGTCAAACATTTCTTTTCCATATCATAACAATCAGATTTCATATTTTACTGTTTCTCTGTATCCAGGCATCAGCCTCTGTTTTCAGGTAATAATTCCGGTTTTTATATTTTGTCGGTTTCGGAAAATCCTGTTCTTTAGCCCTTCGTTCGAAAGTAGAATCGGACATTTTCCAAAGTTCACACAACTCCTGTTTACTGTAATACAGGCGGATATCAAAAGGCAGAGGCTCAGCAGCTTTTGTCTGCGGTACAGGGGGATTTCTATATTTTCGGGGCGCTTCGGCTTCGGCCTTTTTCAGCCAGCACTGCACAGGCAGCGACTCGCCAAACAGCGACACATACAATTGCTGTTCGCTGAAAGCACTCAGCACCATATCCTTCCACACATACTGCACTTCCAGATAAGCCTTTGCCAGCAACACCTTCAGGTAATGAAAAACCCAGATATCCGATAGAAAATTATTGTCGGCACCCGGCTCAGGCGCAGTAAGCATATGTAGCAGGTAGTTTTTGTCGCGACAGTATTCGCCCAAGCGTTGCAGGCAGTTTGTCAGATGTTTATCGAGCAACTGACTGCGCAGGTAAGCCCGCACCCTGTCGTCAGTTTCAGCCGCAGCCATTTCGAGCAAATCGGCCATATAAGCATTCGCCTCATGAGTGAGCAACCTGTGATAGTAGCGGGTTTTAAAGTTGAAGGGCGGGTGGAAAGCACACTTATACACTCCCCTGTCGGCAGCAGGCACCCATATCATTTCCTGCATACGCTGCTGATATTCGGGTCCATCGGCATTGCCGGGCAAAGCCGGATTCAGCCCTCCGTACAATAGCTGTCCGAAAAGCGGAAAATCCAGTTCATAACCCATCAAATTCAGCGTTGCTTTCATAGCCAAACCACTTTAAGTCAACACACAAACAATGTTAACTGAGCAAATGTAGTGATTTTTTTAATATAACAAAATAAAATCTAAAAAAAAGATGTTGACAAACTTACGTTAACCTTATATCAGTAACCAAAAGAGAATAACAACGGCCCTCTTCCTTTGCTGGATTTATACTTCCTGTGAGCTTTATCAGGGGGCGGAAAATCTAATTCATCAATAGTATTCATTGCTTTGTTGGAAGTAAAGTCAAAACAGATCTGAAGTGATTCTTTTGTCTCCGGAAATAATTTACTTACACCCTGTCCAGTAAATGATTTGATGTAGATCATAGCATATTCATTAAAAAAACGTTTTATACAATAAGCCTGTTGCAATTCCGAAAACGAAACTTAATAATGTCCCAATGATAATGTATTCTGTTTTTTTATGCTCTGAGTCATTTTTTAAATCACCGAAGCGAAATACCGATTTAGCGGCCAGCAGGAAGCCTATCGCGCTGAATTCGTTTACAATAATGAAGGTAAGAATCAATATTCGCTCTAAAACACCTATCCACTTGCCGGCATTGTTCAGCCCGCTTTTCTTTTGGGCATCGGATGGCTCTTCAAGTTCTGTGGCCCATTTTCCGGTCAGTTTACCTATAAACACACCTGCCGGGACAGACACAAGCGTATAGGCTAACACTAAGCCCCAAATCTTTTGACTTGAAACCAGTTCGGAGATTTTGTTCACTAAAATCATTTCTTGTTGAGTGTATACCACCCACACCCCAACAATTATTGCTAAATGTAATACCTGATCAATTACAAATACCCAGGTCGATGAATTGGAAATTCTTGTTTTAATGGCATCAATCAAAAAATGTCCTACACTAACAATCAGCAGAACAGGCCATAAATGATAATCCCACAGCAAAAGCGATAGCACCAAAACATGAATACCGATATGCAACCAAAAACTGCCCGATTTTAAGCCATTCTTGTCTTTTTGTTTTGCCATAGTGGTGGTTTGCAAAATAAAATCGGCAAAGAAATGGGCTACCAAAATACGAATTAACAGCTCCGGATGTAGAGGATTCATTGTATTACATTTGAATGATTAAACGGTTATAGCGGTTAATAAATGCCTGAATAGCCTTCAGGTTACCATATACACTAAGTCGCTTGTGTACTGCTGGTTGCGAAATATTTAGTATTTCCGATAGTTCGTATTGATTCTTTTCGTACAATAGATGATGATAGATTGCTTCTGCGGTACTTGCCGTCCATTTGCTTATAATAGCATCCGCAAGCAGACATTCCGTGTCTAATTCTTCATTTATTTCTTTACTCCTTGTTACAATGAGTAACCGGTCATTATTTTTTTCGAGCTTGTCAAATGCATTTCCGGATTTTTCATATACCTCACCCTGCGACTCTGTAACTCGGTCGGCATCATAACTCATCTTACCTAAACCTATTGCTACCCGTGCATCCGAAAAGGCATATTTAATCGGCTTTTCAGCTTTTTTCTGAGAAACAATACTGTTTACCGGTTCATAGGTTCGCAGTTTTGCCCGGATTATTATCCCAATCAACAATGCTTTTTGAGGTTCCGGAATCAAATACTGAAAACTATCTCCTCTGTACAGCTCAAATTTTCCTTTTCCATTTAATAAAAGACGATTGATTTCCAAAAAGCAGTCCTTTAATGATGCTATCACAGATTCAACATCTTCGTTTCTGATTTTACGCGATTTTACTAAATCGCCGGTTATGACTGCATACATTTCCATCTCTTATTTATTTTTGAACGTTTAATTTTCTATTTATCCTGAGTTTATTATTTACCTGTAAAGCATATGCTACTCATTCATAACCCAAACAGCTTATTTTATTACTTATAACCTACACAGGTTATTTTTGCTTCTTATAACCTCTACGGGTTATTTATTGTATTTATTACCTATGCAGGCTATTACAGACAAATATACCAAAAATCCTGAATAAACTCTATTCCCTCTCTTCCCCCCCTTTACTCTTTGTGAACCCGAACCAACAGTCATCGACCAAAGAGAGATAAACCCGAAACCGGGAACCCGAAACCCTATTTATCACAAAACCTGTTATAGTCATCAGAACCCATCAAATTCATAGTTGCTTCCATAGCCAAATCACTTTAAGTCAACACACAAACAATGTTAACTGAGCAAATGTAGTGATTTTTTTAATATAACAAAATGAATTTCAGGAAAAGTTATGAGAAAGTTACGGTACTCTTCCACAAGAAGAGCCCCTAACCCCTAAAGGGGAACTTTTAGGCGTGCGATTGATTAGACATATCAGATAGCAGAATTGAGCTTACATCCCCTTTAGAGCTTACCCGCCCTCACTGACGGGCAAATGCTGAAATTCTCTTATTGCCAACCGTGAGCAAAAGCGTAGTTATCGGCAAACAAAATAGCTTCTTCCAATGTAAAACCATCACCTACAGGATCTAACTCATCATCATCCAACATACGGTAAATCATCTCATCTTC
>JAYFRI010000010.1:0-5953 GCA_034926015.1 Paludibacter sp.
TTCAAAATTTAAATCGTTCTTTTGTGTAGGCATAGGTCATTGAATTTTTATTGTTTGTTAATGATATTTATACCGTCAAAAATAAGGCTCTTTGGCCTATGCTATCCAGCACCTTATAATTTTCAAACATAGGGACTAAGCCACACCCGCCTTTAGGCGGGCGAGGCCTGGCCACCCGTTATGCAGCATTAAAAAAACCGTTCCCAAAGAGTTTTTAAACATTAAACAAAATTAGAAAACAGATGGAATTTAATTTAGTAACATTTTTAATTGCAATTATTGGTGGTCTAACTATTGGTATAATGGAACAATTTTATAAAGCATTTGTGGTTCCTTCAGAATGGATGTTTAAAAACAGATATCATATTGAAGGTATGATAATTACAATACCAATTGTGTTTATAGCCTTATTTGTGATTGATTATGAATATTCATTGGCCAAGTTCGCCGCAAACTTGATTGCAGGTATTCCATTTGGTTATTTTTTGATGGGTTATGTTTTAAAACGAAAATTCATCAAACTAACCGGTAAAATAATATTAACCAAACCGGATACTGATTCAATCATTCTTACTGATTTAGCAAATCACAAAGAAAAAGGCATCAACGTATTGGGACAATTATTTATCAATAATCAAAAGCTAATTTTTATCCCCATTGATAGTGAGAAGTCAATAGTTGAAATTGATTTACACAATATAATACAATCAATGATAGTAAAAAACAGATTTGGCATACCATCCGGATTGATTGTCAATGAGCATTTTCAATTTTCATTATCGTATCCAAAACTTTGGCTTCAAAAAATTAACGCCGCATAACACCGCCCAAACCACACCCACTTCGTGGGCGCGTTCTGGCCTCCCGTTATAGGCCAGTGTAAGAACGGGTTGCTCAGATTCTTTCGAATTTTTTTTTGATATAGACGAATATTCTTTCAATAGATACGAATTGATTCCGGAAAGGGACAAAAAAAGACAGGACAGAAAAGAAAAAAATAAAAACAAAGAAATGGCTGCGCCAAGAATGAAGAAAATGGCTGCGCCATGAAACGCTTTTCCAAACAGAGTACAAAACAGACCAATAAAGAATTATAGGACAAGAAGTTTCATGATTCTTCATTATTTACCGGCTATTCGAACAAAGAAAGAGAAATGGCTTCGCCATGAAGCGGGTGCATAAACAGCCAATCGTATTGATTATGCAGAACTAAGAAATATAAAACAAGAAAGACAAAAGACATCAGACTTGTCAACTGTTAACCAAAACATCTCAAAATAAAAAACAAAGAAAATGGCTTCGCCATGAAACGGAAAGCCATACAGGATACAGATTGAGGACTGTGATCGGAAGGATTAACTGAAAAAAAACACCGGCCTATAACACCATGTAAGAGCGATGCCATCTCACCACGATTGTCAATAGCATCGCCCGCCCCTACCGGGAGCGAGCTCAAAGAGCTAAAGCACGCATAATGATGGCACCCCCTCCTACATACCCGTTAGCAAACATTAAAAGAAAAGAAATCGTATAACAATAAAATATAGAAATATGAAAAAACAAAAAATGATTACTTTGATAGTTGCGATAGCAACTACAATGACAATTAATGCACAAACCATTGCATTACATTCTTCAACAGGCGTTCAAATAATTAAAGGCAATACCGCTTTAGCAACAGCCTATACTGCTGCCCAAAATGGCGATACACTCTATCTTTCGGGGCATACTTTTATTCCTCCAGGCAGTTTTGATAAGCAATTATCTATTTTTGGAGCTGGACACTATGTTGATTCTACATTGGCAACAGGAAAAACTTTTATTAACGGTAATTTTACTCTTGATGAAAATGCAGATTTGTTTTATTTAGAAGGTGTTGAAATCACTGGAAATTTTACTATTTCAACAAATAATTCGGCAAATAATGTTGTTATTAAACGCTGTAAAATAAATGGGACATTTAACGCTTTAGGAGATTTATCCAATCCAACATCAAATTTGAGCCTTATAGGAAATGTTTTGATGAACCGCTTAAACCTTGAAAACCTTCAAAACTCATTACTATCTAACAATATTATTTCTAATACATTTCAAGGTTCGAATGGGAATATGTTTAGCAACAATATTGTTTTGGGCTTTATTTGGGGCTCTTCAATGGACTATTTGTTTAGTGGGAATAACAACACTTTAAATAACAATATTTTTCTATGGGAAGGATATGCGGCCAACGTAGCTGGTAGTGGTAATATTTTCAATAACAATCTTTATGTGGAACCTACACCTGATTATGGCGCAACAGCAACAAGCATTGGCAATTATACCGACATTCTTCAATCAGCGATTTTTGTAAATCAAACAGGTACTACTTTCAATTATACACACGATTACCACCTACAAGCTCCTACAACTTATCTGGGAACAGACGGAACACAAGTTGGTATCTATGGCGGAACGTTTCCTTACAAAGAAGGAGCTGTTCCTCTTAATCCACATATTCAGCTAAAAAACATAGCTCCTACAACCGATGCTAACGGAGATTTGCAAATACAAATTCAAGTTGAAGCTCAAGAAGATTAATAAATTTAAAACTATACTATTATGAAAAAATATTATTTAATTCTTATAGCTCTATGTTTTTGTAACGTCAGCATAGTTTACAGTCAACAAAAAGTAGCTTTACACAATAATGGCTCAACCACCATTTTTGGAGGTTCCGATCCTTTTACGGCTGCTTATAACGCATCTGTAAGTGGAGATACCCTCTACTTGCCGGGAGGAACTATACCCTATCCGACAACTATCAACAAAGGCTTAGTAATAATAGGAGCTGGTCATTATCCCGACTCTACTGTCGCAACCGGTAAAACGGTTTTGACGGGTAATTTATCTATTTCTGAGGATGCTGATAATTTGCACCTCGAAGGTATCGAATTAACTGGCGCTATTTCTTTTACTCATAATCATAAAGTTGACTCGGTAGTAATAAAAAGATGCAAATTTAACAATATCTACTATAATGGGACAGGAGCAACTCCTTGTATAAACAACAATATTATTGAAAATGTAATTGTTGGTGAAGCGGTTTTTAATAACGTAACTTCAAGTATGCTTTCAAATAATATTATCAATGGACAAATAGCAAATGCCAATAATATAGGAATATCAAATAACATTTTGTTATTCAACTCAGGTTGTACAGGCAATCCTTCTTGTGTAACTTTTAACAACGTAGATAACTGTTACATTTCAAACAACATCGTTTTTAGAAATAATGCTTCATGGGTTTGTTCTGGATGCGATTTAAACACATTTGCTAATAATATTTTCGCAGTAGTGCCATCTACAGGTACTAATACATGGATTAACAACTATTACTCAATAGTTTTAACCTCTGTTTTTGTTAACCAAACAGGTAATGTATTTAATTATACGCACAATTACCATTTGGCAAATCCTACAACTTATTTAGGAATTGATAATACACAAGTAGGAATTTACGGTGGATTATATCCGTGTAAAGAAGGGGCTGTGCCACAAAATCCACACATTCAAATTATTAACAATGCTGCAACGACTGATACAAATGGAAATTTGCAAATTCAGATACAAGTTGAAGCTCAAAACGATTAACTATGAAAAAAATATATATTCTATTAATCACATTTTTATTTATTGTCTTTGAAATAAATTCCCAAACAATTATAAATGAGGGATTTGAATCAGGCATTTTGAATCCTGCAATATCATTCCAATCGACAGGATCCTTCTCTTCGTCTCCAGGTATAATAAATAATACAAATTTTGGAAGCACTAAGGTTTTTAGTTTTGGTAAATCTACTTGTGGTTCTAGTTGCTTCGATAATTATAAAACTACCTTAATCGTAACTTTTCCTTCGCCTACATTAGTCGATTCTATCAAATGGAAGGAGATGGAAATTGATGGAAACTGGGGTTCGCAAGGACAAGTTTTACTTGATGATGTCGTATTTGGCGGTGCAACACTTGGGGCTATGCCCGTAAATAGTACTGTACCCAATTCAACTCCTCAACTCAAAGCTATTAGTATTAACCAAATGGTTACAACCATTAAATTTATGGTAAATGACATCACTAATGCTAGCGAAATAATTATGGATGATTTACAGATAAAATATACTTCAATACCCAAAATTGTTGGTTATGAATACTGGTTTAATAATGATTATGCAAACAAAACTACCACAATGGTAACTTCAACGCAACAATTGATGATTAACCAAACTATACCAACTACTGGACTTATGCAGGGAATAAATACAATCAATTTTCGCTCGTTCGATAATTCAGGAAAATACAGTAGTATAATAAGTCATTTCTTTTACAAAACATCTTTAACAGAAAGCAATCAAGCTCCTGAAATAGTTGCTTATGAATATTGGATTGATAATGATTATGCAAATGCTGTTATTGTGAACACTCCCGTTCAACAACAATTGAATATCAATGAACTAATGTCTATGACTACTTTAAATAATGGTGTACATAATTTCCATATTCGATTTAAAGATGATGCCGGATTATGGAGCAGTGTAGTAAGTCATTTCTTTTACAAAACACCAGAACAAATTGTAACACAAAATTCTATAACCGAATACCGTTATTGGTTCAACAATGATTTTGCCAATGCTGTGAATTTATCGCTAACGCCTAATCAGCAGATTAATTTGATGGATAATTTGGATTTAACACAAGTTTCAAAAGGAATTTATGAAATCAATTTTCAATTTAAAGATACGCTCGGCAGATGGAGTGTTGTTTTAACTGATACCATTGAAAAAATAGCTTTACCAATTGCTGATTTTTCTTATTCAGCTATGCAGCATTGCGATTCGGCTGTAATTACTTTTGTAGATAATAGTATGGATGGAGATGAATATTTGTGGGATTTTGGAGATGGAAACACAAGCGACTTGGTCAATCCAACACATACCTATTACACGCCAGATACATACCAGGTTAGTCTAACAGTAACCGATATTACTCTGGGGACAGACAGCACCATTGTAATACCTGTTGTAATCAATTCGTTACATACTTCATCAACAATAACCGAAACGGCTTGTGTTAGCTATACTGCTCCCGATGGTCAGATATATACAACATCGGGAATAAAAACGGCTATTATACCAAATGCAGTAGGTTGCGATAGCACAATTACTATTAACCTTACTATTAATTCGGTGGATGTTTCTGTTAATCAAAACGGAATAATTCTCTCTGCAAATGCAACTGCCGATTTCTATCAATGGGTGGATTGTAACAATGGTAATTCTATAATAAATGGAGAAACTAATCAGTCGTTTACTGCAACCCAAAACGGAAGCTTCGCTGTTAAAATAACTCAAAACGGTTGTACGGATACTTCAGCTTGCTATACAGTTACAACTGTTGGAATTTTGGAAAATACTTTTAGTAATGACATAATAGTTTATCCAAACCCAACTGACGGTATAGTGAAAATTGACTTAGGTGAAACTTTGACTGAATTTATGGTTAGCATTATGGATGTAAACGGCAAATTAGTTCGGAAAACAATCTACAAAAATACTAAAATGTTTGAACTGAATTTAAATGTTCAATCAGGTATTTATTTGCTGACGATTAATTGGGAAAATAAAAAGGCAACTATAAGACTGACAAAGAATTAACGTTTGCTAACACGCGGTATAGTTAATTGCCGGTGCAGTGGGAATTGGAGCGGCACAGCTCGTATCAAAAGTAGTTGTAACTTGATACGGAAGTGCTTCGAAATCGGCAACTAACCATACCACCAACCGTTATAGGCCAGCATAAGAGTCGGAACACGAGTTTTTATCTAAGAAATAATATACGAATTGGCTATTTGACAATAGTGGAGCCACAAACTGATTTCTGGAGCTCTTGTTTTGTGGTGATAGCTTCTTGAATATGGGAC
>JAYFRI010000039.1:0-16319 GCA_034926015.1 Paludibacter sp.
ATTATAGCTTCATTTCTTGAAAAAAGAAACGTTCAAAAGTCTTCGACGTTTTGAAGTTTGGGGTGTGTGTTTGTTGAATTGTCAACTTGTGTTATTACAGAACTTAAGATACAAAGATGTGCTGGAGCACTTCCGTAACACACCAGGAACTTCCCCTAATGTGCCGCGAGTTCCCCCTGATGTGCCGGAAGCTTCCCCTAATGTCCCGTGTGTCTCCCTGATGTGCCGGAAGCTTCCCCTGATGTGCCGCGAGCTTGGAGTAACATCCCGGAACTTGTCCGGAACTTTCCTTTACGAAAATTTTATTTGCTTTGTGTGAAAGTTTTTAACCTGTTATCGAGCAAAGGAATTTGGTCGAATCGGACAAACGAAACACAGGCTCGCAATCCATTTACATTCTCGCTTCCGGTTATATTTAGCGATATAGCACTGATGCCGTAATAAAGAAATTCTTTCATAAGTTGAGCGCTTGTCATTCCGGGATAAGCAATTGTGAAATAAAAACCATCAGCCAGATCACCGTCATTATCGCAATAGACGATATAAAATCCATGTTTTAAGAAAATCTCTTTCATTTGCTTAGCCTTTTCTTTGTAGGGTTGAAGGTCGGCTACAAAATCAATAGAACCATCGTTGGCAGCTTTAAGCATTTCAGCAAGTGCATATTGAGCTGTGTGCGCTGTTCCGGCAGTTGTGGCGTAAAGAACACCATAAGTAATGAAATGTCCGAGCACATCGCTTGTAAAATAGTTTTTTAAGTTTGGATACTTTCGGGTTCGAAGTTTTTCAGATGTGATCATCATCCCGATACGCTGTCCGGCATAGCTAAAAATCTTTGATGCCGAAAGTAACAAAATGTAATTTTCGGTATAGCGGGCTACAGTAGGTTGATAGGGTTCAACGCCGGATTTTCCATAGTCTTTTCTGAAATCCATACCAAAATAAGCAAGATCTTCAACGACAATTGCATCGTGTTTTGTTGCTAATTCACCAATTATTTGCAATTCTTCCTCGCTCAAGCTAATCCACGATGGATTGTTAGGCGAAGAATAAGTGATTGTACATACATTATTCTCTAAAAGATAGGACTCCAGTTTCGCCCGGAGTTTTTGTCCTCTGAAGTTTAGAATATCAAAGGATTTAAAAGGCAAACCAAGTAAATGGAGCTGAGATTTATTTACCGGAAAGCCAGGATCGATAAACAGTGTATAAGGCTTTTGGGGGTTTGTTCGGCCTGCGGCCAATAGCGCAGCAAAGCTGCCCTGCATACCTCCGGATGTGGGAACACAATTCAAAGGTGATACATCTAAATTGATAAAGAGTTTAGCGAAACGGGCAATTTCGTTTTTGACAGACTGAATTCCTTCAATATTGGGGTAAGAGTTGGCTAAACCAAGATCCAGTGCTACCTTTTCGGCAGCTACACCAATGGACGATGCAGGCAGACCCGGCACCCCCATTTCCATGTGAATAAATTCTTCGCAACTCACTTCCTCTATTTTTGCAACCAATTTGCCTACTTCTCTTATCGATAACTGGGTAATGTCCGATTCGCCAAATTGTGCAAAAACGGAATCGACGAGTTCTTTTTTTATAATCATTTTGTAATCGTATTTTTGGAATGTTGATCTGCTTTTCTGATCCAATAAATTGAATCCCGATTTTATTTAGGTCTCCTGTCAATCACTCTGACTGCTTTTCCTTCGCTACGTGCTATTGTTTTTGGTTCGACGAGCGTTACCTTTACACTCAGCCCAATGGCGCTGTTCAGGGCTTGCTGTATCTTTCGCGAGAGCATTTGAAGATCTCGAATTGTTTCTGCCATTTTCGATTCATCCATTTCCACCTGAAGTTCCAGTGTGTCCAGGTTATTTTCGCGGTCGACATACAGCATGTAGTGCGCACTTGTCTCGCAAAGTTCAAGCAATACGTGTTCAATTTGAGATGGGAAAAGGTTCACGCCACGAATAATAAGCATATCGTCGCTTCGTCCGGTGATTTTTTTCATCCTTACGGAAGTTCGTCCGCATTTACAAACTTCGCGGTTCAAAGTAGATAAATCACGTGTGTTATAACGCAATAACGGGATTCCTTCTTTTGTCAATGTTGTAAATACCAATTCGCCTTCAGTGCCTTCGGGCAAAGGAAGTTTTGTTTCAGGATCTACGATTTCGGGAAAGAAATGATCTTCATGTACATGAAGTCCGGCGTGATATTCACAGTCGTTGGCAACTCCGGGTCCCATTATTTCGCTCAAACCATAAATATCGTAAGCTTTTATGCCCAATTTTTTTTCTAATTCTAGTCGCATGTTTTCGGTCCATGGTTCGGCACCAAAAATTCCTGTTTTTAATTTCATGTCGGCCAACGAATAGCCATATTCGGCTAAAGCATCACCTAAATGTAAAGCGTATGACGGTGTACAGGCCAAAACAGTTGAACCAAAATCTGACATGAGTTGTAACTGGCGACGCGTATTTCCTCCCGAAATGGGAACGACAGTGCAGCCTATATTTTCGGCGCCGTAATGTACTCCAAGTCCACCTGTGAATAATCCGTAGCCATATGAAACCTGCATTACATCTTCGGAACTTATTCCTGCCATCGTGAGGCAACGCGAAAGAACCTCGCGCCAATTATCAATGTCTTTTGCTGTGTAACCAACGGTTGTGGGCTTTCCTGTAGTGCCACTCGAGGCGTGTACGCGTACAATTTCTTTCATTGGGGCTGCAAATAATCCGAAAGGATAATTGTCGCGTAAATCCGTTTTATAGGTGAAAGGGAGCTTTGTAATGTCGTCTATTGACCGAATGTGCGATGGATTTATCCCCATCTCATCCATTTTCTGTTTGTAGAAGGGCACGTTGTTATAAACTTTTTTTACCAATTCAATCAGTCGCTCACTTTGTAAAGCGCGTAATTCTTCCCTGCTGATGCATTCAATTTTTTCGTTCCAGATCATTTTGTGATTTTCAAATCAGATTCGTGTATAGATTTTAATTGGTTCGCAGTTATGACTTCGAAAGCTTTTTCACGGTCGTTGGTGCGGAGTACCAACACTGATTTGCTTCCAAAACTAAAGGCGTAAACGTATTTGATGGAAAGTCCGGCAGAAAAAAATAAATCAATAATTTGTGACATTGAACCGGGCGCTGCACTCATTTCGAGGGAGATTACTTCATGTATTCTGACGGGGAAATTTTCGGAGCGTAGAATTTCTACAGCTTTTTCGGGGTCGGAAACCAACATGCGCAGCAAGCCATAATCGCTGCTGTCGGCCACCGTAAGCGCATTGATGTTGATGTTGTTTTGAGCCAGAACAGCTAGAATTTTGTTTAAATGCCCGGCTTTGTTTTCGAGAAAAACTGAAATTTGACGTATTGTCATAGTATTAGATGTTTAAAAGTGACCCTAATGGATCAAAATGTGATTTTTTGTATGTCTTTTCTAAGCCTGTTTGCTTAAAAACTTACAGGTATATTGGATTTGTTTGCAAATTTAATCAAATTGAATTGAAAAAACTATGATTTGTGAATGAATTTAAATGTGAAATTTTAAAAATCGGATAAAAAACAAAGCGAGCTGCCTTTTGAGGGCAGCCCGCTTTACTCGATTGTTTTACGTAAAAGAACTATAGTTCTTTTACCAATTCTTTCATTATCAATGTCATCAGCGGTTGAACCTTGTTGCCAATTTCCTGAACTTCCTCGTGGGTTACTTCCACAATTTTACCCGGTACTCCCAAGTCGGTAATGATCGACATTCCAAATACTTTCATTCCCGAATGATTGGCTACAATAACTTCCGGCACTGTGCTCATCCCAACGGCATCTCCACCAATGGTGCGAAAATATTTGTACTCGGCCGGTGTTTCGAAAGTGGGGCCGGTGGTACCTACGTAAACACCTTCTACAACTTTGATATTGTTTTTAGCCGCAATATTCTTTGCTTTTGCAATCAATTCCTTCGAATAAGCGTTGCTCATGTCGGGGAAACGCGGGCCAAGTTCTGCCAAATTTTTACCACGCAACGGATGTTCCGGGAACAGGTTGAGGTGATCGGTAATGATCATTAAATCGCCGATTTCGAAATCGGGATGAACACCTCCCGAAGCATTCGAAACGAGTAGATTTTCTATTCCAAGCGCTTTCATTACGCGTACCGGAAAGGTGACTGCCTTCATGTCATAGCCTTCGTAATAGTGAAAGCGGCCTTGCATGGCCACAACTTCGACGCCTCCCAGTAGCCCTACAATCAATTTTCCACTGTGTCCTTCCACTGTCGATACAGGGAAATTTGGAATTGTTTCGTAGGGAATTTCTGTAGTGTCGGTAATCTGCGTTACCAGGTTTCCTAATCCGGTACCAAGTATAATACCTGTTTTAGGATTTGTTTTTATTTTCGACTTTAAAAAGTCTGCTGTTTCTTGAATCTTCTGTAACATAGTTGTAAATTTTAGTTTTAAAATTACTTTCCTGATTGTTTAATATATTAACTTTAATAGGTAATTTGTAGAGTATATGATGGAACGAGCTCCATTCATCGGCTTGAGAAACAATGCGTGCCGCATCTTTTTCGGTAACAATAATTATTTTTTCGGTTGCTTCCAGTTTTTCCAGTTTTTCGTTTATCAACTTCATGTCCTTGCGCTGAAAAGAATAATGATCCGGAAAAATCAACGCATCGAAAGTGCTTGTATAATGGTTCAGGTAGGTGCACAATGCCTGAGGGTGAGCAATGCCTGCTACAAGTAGAATAGCTGTTGCCGATTTTTTCACAAGCCCTAAATCTGTTTTATCCATAATTTTTTCCGGGAAAACAGGCTCTATTTCGGAGTAATGATAATTTGAAAAATATAAGGACTGATAGGGTAGCAGTTTTAGTTCTGTTTCAATCAAACGCATATCAATGGATGGCATTTGCTTCGGACATTTGGTAACAATGATTATATCAGCTCTTCTGCTGCCTTTTCTGCTTTCCCTCAGGTTGCCTGTTGGTAGGTAAGTGTCGCGCGTGTAGAGGTTTGAGTAATCGGTCAGAAGAATAGATAAGCCTGCTTTTATTTGTCTGTGCTGAAAGGCATCGTCCAATAGAATGAGTTCCAAATCAGGAAATAATTCCCTGAGTTTAGTCACTCCGTGAACCCGTTTTTCGTCGACGGCCACATGAATGTGTTTGTTCTTTGTATAGATTTGATAAGGTTCGTCACCAATTTCTTTGCTATCCGAATTTTCGTTGGCCAACACAAAGCCTTTTGTTTTTCGTTTGTATCCTCTACTTAGTGTTGCAATTCGGATATTACTGCTCAAGAGGTTTATAATGTATTCTACATGAGGCGTTTTTCCGGTGCCACCTACCGCCAGGTTTCCTACCGAAATGATGGGGAGTTCGAACGAAGCAGATTTGGATATTCCGTTGTCGTACAGCCAATTCCGTACGCCTGTTATTAAGCCGTATATCAATGAAATTGGCTTAAGTAGAGTATTTTTTCGAGAATAGTTCAAATTCGGAACGACACTTTGGAAAAAGAGTGTTAGCAAAGATACGCTTTTTGCAAGATGTGGCAAAAAGATGTCACTGTTTTTGTGTGTTGTCAGGGAACGGGGTCGTAGCCACTGCCTCCCCAGGGATGACAACTCGAAATGCGTTTTACGGCCAGCCAGCCTCCTTTAATAATTCCGTGTTTCAATACTGCCTCCACAGTGTATTGCGAACATGTGGGTGTGTACCTGCATCTGGAATGGAGGAGAGGCGATATGCTGTAACGATAAAAGTACACAGGAATCAGAGCTATGTGTCGAAGAATTTTTTTCAGATTCATAACTGTCGGGATAGTTGAAAAGTGGGTTGGCAATCAAATTAAATTTTATCGGCAATACGCTGTAAGGCAAGTTGCATTTTCGACTGAATGGCTTTAAAATCCATTTCATCGTCGGATACATAATTAAACGCAACCTGAACAGCAAAGTTTTTTTCGATACATTTTTCGGTAAGAATTGATTTGTTCAGTCGATACGCTTCTCGCATCAAGCGCTTCAATCTGTTGCGTTTGACGGCTCTCTTAAATCGTTTTTTAGGTACACTTACAAGTACTTTTACGGGGACATCGGTGGAGTTTTGCTCGACACTGTAAACCACACGCAACGGATACACAATAAATGCTTTGCCATTGCTGAAAAGTTTATTGATGCGGATTTCGCCACATAAATGTTCTTTTTTTAGAAAAGTAGCTGTGTTTGTCATGTAAACTTTTTCGAAGCTAAAAATAGAGTTTTACAGAATTGTTATTGTAAAAAAAACAATCCCAAAAGTAAAGAAAAACTCTGATACTTTCGGGATTGTTATGGATTTAACACATTGGAAACTATTTTTTATTTTTCTTTATGTGCTCTTTCATATAGTTCTCTAGCGCCATTGTCATTGAAGGCACGCCGGGAAGCGGCGCTTCTAAGTCCAAACGCAAGCCTGCATCTTTCACTGCCTGAGCAGTAGTAAGACCAAAGCAGCCAATCTGTATATCGCCCTGAACGAAGTTAGGGAAGTTTTTGAGCAAAGAATTTATACCCATTGGGCTAAAAAACAACAACATGTCGTAGTTAAATTCCTCGTCAGGTCCAAAGTCGTTGCTTACCGTACGATACATAACAGCTTTTGTAAAAGTTATTTTGGACTTTTCGAGTACCGACATAGTTTCTTCATTCTGCACATCCGAAGTGATAAACAGATATTTCTCATCAGTATGCTTGTTCATTATGGTTACCAGTTCGTGCATTTTGCCGGTGGCACCATAAAAAACTTTTCGTTTCCGGTAGTGAATATAGTGCTGTAAATAAACAGCCACCGATTCGGAAACACAAAAATATTTCATTGTTTCGGGAACAGTTATTCGCATTTCTTCGCATAAACGGAAAAAATGATCAATGCCGTGACGGGCATTAAAAATGATAGCAGTATAGTCTAAAATTGAAATGCGTTGCGTGCGAAACTCTTTGGCGTTTACAGCTTCAACCTTTATAAAAGGGCGGAAGTCAATCTTTACATTATACTTATCACTTATATCGAAATAAGGTGATTTCTCAGTGGTTGGTTGAGGTTGTGAAACCAGTATCTTCTTAATTTTCAAAGCAAATGACTTTAATAATTAAACACTCTATATTAATAATCGATATACCTGAAACAATATTATTAAAGGCAAAATTTCGAGGGTGCAAAGATACAACATTAAATAAAAAGATACGATACTTTTGTGGAAAAATATTTGAAATAGTTTAATTATGATTAATATAGCAGCTATTGCACATAGGGCTAGTGCTACATAATGTGTATACGTTTTTAGTGTTGGTAAAATATAAATCTGGATAGCCAATATTGGATACAAGGTTATTCCCAGAAACGAGAGTACGTGAAAGTAGCTTTCGCGTGCTTGTTTAAGTGCTGCTTTGTCCAGAAATACATAGCCCAAAATCATTGTAACAATACTTTTCAGACTAAGAAATGCCAATGTAACTGCAAAGAATTTTACATAAATCAGCAATTGAAATCCATTTTCAGCTCCAAAAAGCAACGAGAAAGCATACAAAGAAAAAACTCCTGTAAAAAAAATCGTAAGCAGTAGTTTTGTCTGAAACTGAAGATTTGTGTTTTTATTTGAATATACCGACCGTTCTTTGGTATGAAAAAACGTGCGTGTCGATTCGCGCATCCATTCCGACGATTTGGCTACAGCTAAAACAACGAATATAAACAAAGCCAACAGAGACACAAATACCCAATCCTCAGACCCGGGAAGAGAAGGATGAGGCACACCTTCGAAGCCTGTAACGACCTTAATTGTATCGGTAAAGGCCACAGTATCAGCATTCAGTTGTATGGAATCATTTTTTATCAATGAATCAGCAACTGCTGTCGTGCTGTCTGTAGTTAAATGTATCGAGTCGGTTAGTGGCATAAATCAGGTCAGATGGCTGCAAATTTTCGTATATTTTTATTCCAAACAGGAGCTGATTTGATGGCCGGAATAACTTCTTCGGCAGTTGTTACTACCTGCCATATGCCGCGATGAAGGTCGCGCATAAAATTTTCGTCTATTGCCCGGTGGAGCATTTCGATGAGTGGATCGTAATATCCGTCGACATTTACGATGATGATAGGCTTTGTGAAAATGCCCAGTTGTTTCCATGTAATTACTTCAAGCAAGTCCTCCAGCGTTCCACAGCCTCCCGGCAGTGCAACAGCTGCATCGGCCAGCATTGCCATTTTTTCTTTGCGTTCGTGCATAGTGGCAGTAGTTATCAATTCAGTCAGGCCGATATGGTTCCATTTTTCTGCGCACATAAATTCGGGAATTACTCCGGTCACTTTTCCTCCGGCCTTCAGTGTACTGTCGGCCACTTGTCCCATCAGTCCCATGGAGCCTCCTCCATAAATAAGTTGAATGTTTTCGCTGGCAAGTATTTTTCCCAAACGGTCGGCTACCTCAAAGAAAATAGGTTTTACCTGTGTACTCGAGGCACAATAAACACATATATTTTGCATTGCTACTAATTCCAATTCCATGTATCCGGCTTCGTAAAATATCGAAAACCGGTCAAAATTGCTGTTTTTGATTTATTAATCTGAATAATTATTTGCAAAAATACAGTTTTCTTTCCGTATTTTTGACCTCAAAATTTCAAAATCAAAAAAGAAATGATTCTAGTAACAGGCGCAACGGGATTAGTGGGTGGACATTTATTATGGCATTTATTGCAGGAGAATGAAAAAGTAGTAGCGATTAAGCGTATTACAAGTGACTTGCAGCCATTGAGACGGATTTTTAATTTTTACAGTGTCGATCCCGACAATTTTCTTCAGCGAATAGAATGGAGAACTGCCGATGTTTTAGATGAAAAATCTTTGGATGTGGCTTTTGATGCGATATCAATTGTATATCATTGTGCTGCTGTTGTTTCTGTTGGCAATGGGAGCGATACGATGATCAGCACTAATGTGAACGGTACGCGAAATGTTGTAAGTGCAGCTTTGAAAAAAAACGTCAAAAAGCTTTGTTTTGTTAGTTCGATAGCAGCCTGCGGCCCTGCTGAAGATGGAAAAATGGTTACCGAAAACCTTCGCTGGGTTGATGATGAAAACCGATCAGCTTATTCACGCAGTAAGTTTTATTCCGAAGCCGAAGTGTGGAAAGGAATAGAGAAAGGATTAAAGGCTGTGATTGTAAATCCGGGGGTTATTTTGGGTGTGTCAGGGACAAGTACCGGAAGTTCACAGATTTTTTCAGTCGTTCGTAAAGGACTTCCTTTTTATACGGCCGGTGGAAGTGGTTATGTTGATGTGAGAGATGTTGTAAGAGCGATGATTGAATTGACAAAGAGCGATATTTCCGGTGAAAGATTTATTTTGGTGAGCGAAAATTGCTCGAACAAAGAAGTTTTATCATGGATGGCTGATGGATTTGGCAAACGACGTCCGTGGATAGCCATCGGAAAAAATGTTATTTGGCTGGCTGGTATTCTTGTTGAAATTGCTGGAAAAATTTTAGGGTTCGAACCTGTGATCGACAGAGGTATAGCCAAGTCTGCAACGAATAGAGCTTATTATTCGTCGGCCAAAATTAGTGATGCTATTGGATTGATATTCATTCCAATGTCGCAATGTATTGCTGATGTTTGTGCGTATCAGAACAAAACAAAGGATTGATGTCGATTAAAATCCTTTGTAGGTTCTTGATTGCCTACTGATTTTCACTCAAACTCAACAATGGTGATTCCCGAACCACCCAACTGAACATGTTCATCGCGGAAAGAACGTACGCCCTGAATCGTAGGCAAATATTGCCGGATCATTTGGCGCAATGCACCGGTTCCTGTGCCATGTAAAATACGAACTTCGGATACACCTACCATAATAGCATCGTCGATATAATACATAACAGCTTGCAAGGCTTCGTCGACCCGCATACCCCGTACATCAATGTCGGAGCTAAAGGTGAGTTTTCGTTGCCGAACGTCATCGGAGGAAGTGGTTCCCAGGTTTTCGTATTTCCGGGCTTCTTTTTTTAATTGTGTATTACTGATGGCTTCTAATTTTGTCAGTTTTACGGTAGATTTCATCTGTCCAAAAGCAACAATGGCCTGTTTGTCCTGAATTTCTATGATTTTACCCGTTGCTGTCTGGCCTTTCAGTCGGACATTGGCTCCTGCAACCAAACTCGCTGAATTTCCCAAAGCGGAACTTTGATTACTTTCTTTACGAATCAATAGTTTTGATTTTGGCTTCTTCGGGTCGCTTTGTGTTTGATTTGAAGGATTTACTTTTTTCTTGAAATCGTCCAGCTCTTTCCTAATTTCCTTCGTTTTTTCTTTTTCGGCCTGTACTTCTTTTATCTGCCGAATTGTGGCTTCTATTTTTGCATTGGCAGCCGACAATAAATTATTGGCTTCATCTTTTGCTTTCGATGTAATTTCTTTTCTTTGGCGATCGATGTTGTTGAGCTCGGTTTCGTATTTTTCAAGTGTTTCCTCAAGCCTCTTTTCTTTCTGACGTATTTGCTGGCGTTTGTTTTCCCAATATCGCTTGTCCCGTACAATGTCCTGTAAATGTTTGTCGTAGTCAAGATGTTCTGTTCCTACTTTTGAGGCGGCATCGGCAATTAAGTCTTCAGGTAGACCTATTTTTCGGGCTATTTCAATGGCAAATGAACTTCCGGGGTTGCCAATGCTCAGTTCAAAAAGTGGTTGCAAATGTTGTCGATCGTAAAGCATGGCTCCGTTTACAACTCCCGGAGTGTCCTCAGCATAATGCTTTAAATTCGTATAATGCGTTGTGATAACTCCGAAAGCCATGTTTTTGTTAAAACGCTCGAGCGATGCTTCGGCGATAGCGCCACCAATCAAAGGTTCGGTACCTGTACCAAATTCATCAATCAGCAGCAGTGTGCTGGGATTGCTGTTTTTAATAAAAAATTTCATGTTCAGCAAATGCGAACTATAAGTAGATAAATCGTTTTCGATGGATTGTTCGTCGCCGATATCAATAAATAGCCGTTCGAAAATTCCGGCTCTACTGCTGTCGTGAACCGGAATCAGCAGTCCGCATTGCATCATGTATTGAAGCAAAACAACAGTTTTTAAACACACCGATTTTCCACCGGCATTAGGCCCGGAAATAATCAGTATCCTTTGCTTTTCATTCAGCGTAATGTCCAGTGGGACAATTTCCTTTCCTTGCTTTTTCAGCGAGAGATATAAAATAGGGTGAATTGCTTTGGCCCATTCCAGCTGGCAGCAATTGTCGATACGAGGTTTGATGGCTTTAATTTCGATGGCAAAAAGAGCTTTTGCCCGCAGAAAATCAATTTCGCCAAGAAAATACTGTGAAGCCACAATGGATTGAGTATGTGGCCGAATAAAATTTGTAAATTCCACCAAAATACGTATAATTTCCCTTCGTTCTTCCCCTTCAAGTTCGCGCAGGCGATTGTTGGCTTCCACTACCTGTGTGGGTTCGATAAAAACTGTTTTCCCGGTAGCCGATTCGTCGTGTACAATTCCATTCACTTTGCGTTTAAAAGCAGGCGAAACCGGAATTACCAATCTGCCTTCGCGCATAGTAGGCGCAACGTCTTTCTCCACATAACCATCGACTTGCGCCTGGCGAAGAATAGAATTCAGCGTTCGGGAAATTGAGCCCTGTACCTGAAATATCTCTTTGCGAATGCGTGCCAGTTCGGGCGAAGCGTTGTCTTTTATTTTTCCAAATTTATTCAGAATACTATCAATTCTATTGATAATAAGTGGAAATGTTTCAACTCCCTGAATCAGCTCATACAGGTAAGGGTAAATTTCGGATTCCCGTTTTGTGAGGAATGAAATTAAGAGCTGTACAGCTTCCAGGGCACGGCGAAGATCGAAGACCTCGACTTCGTCCAGATATAAACCTTCAATTCTGATGCGCGACAATGCCGGACGCACATCGTAAAAATTGCCAATGGGTAATTCATCAGCCTCTGTTGTGAGTATGCGCAGCATTTCGTCGGTCTGACTGAGTAACTTTGTTACAATGGCATGTTCGGTCGAAAAAGCTATTTCGTTGACTTTTTCTTCTCCCAAAGTACTCACACATTTAGCCTTAAGTAACTGGCGAATGGTGGCGAAAGCTATTTTTTGTTCAATATCTGAAGGGTAGAGCATTTAACTGTATTCTTGAATTTTGCGCAGCAAAGGTAATACTTCCGTGTTCATTTTCGAAAAGGCAAACCATTTTTTTACCTAAATCTTTGAGTGATGCGCCAATGTGATAGAGCTCGGTATTGTCAATAATTAAAAATCGGTCGTGTGCTAATTTAAGCTCAAATACTTCAACAACTTCATGTTGTGTATTGAATTTTTTAATATCCAAAGCCAATTGTGCGTTGATTTGATGTGTGTAAATTTTAAACTCTGTTCCTACTTTTCTTTTCGAAAATAAAGTGAGTGTGGTGTCATCTACATAATTGTCAATCAGTATGATTGATTTTTCAGCTTTACGTATTAAACCGGCCACAAAGGTATAGGCATCGAATACCTGACCATCAAAAAAATGCCTTTGTCTGGTTTTATGTCTTTGTTTTCAAGTGTTTTAAATATATGTTCAAACTTTTGGTCGGTTTCTATCTTTGCTTTTTCAAGTTTATCTAATCGTTCGAGGATCAAGGCATTGTTACTTATGAATTTGCGCATTTCTACAAAAGTTTGTATGATTTGAATACTGACTTTTACGGCTGTTCCGCTCTTTAAAACAGCGGAAAGCATGGCAACCCCCTGCTCGGTAAAAGCATAAGGCAGACTTGAAGAGTGTTTCAGTTTTTCGAACCGGTCACAAATTGTTACCAGTTCAGAGAGGTCATTGTCAATTAGCTGTAGTCTGAATTGAGGTGGAAAACGCTCAATATTACGTTTTACAGCTTGATTTAATACTTTGGTTTCTACTCCATAAAGTTCTGCAAGATATCTATCAATCATTACCTGCATTCCTCGCAGATTAAAAATGCGATTCTCTATGATAATTTCGCCGGACGCAATGACATTACTTTCCATATCAATTTTAAATTTTGATGGGTAAAGCTTATTTATCTAATACATTACAAAAATACAAACTCTTTTTCATACTAAATTGCAGATTTTAAGATCGTTTCACAAAAAAAGCCCTGAGTTATTCACTTCAGGGCTTTTCATGATGTATTATGTGTATTTACACAAATGCCAAAATCAGTATCTGAGCCATAATAACTCTAAGAAACATTGTCAATGGGTATACAGTTGAATAGGAAATAGAAGGAGCATCGTTGCCGGCTGTGGCATTTGAATAGGCCAAAGCAGGTGGGTCGGTCATACTTCCCGAAAGAAGCCCCATGAGGGTAAAGTAATTTACTTTCATAAATTTACGACCTACAAATCCAACAATGAGTAATGGTAAAGTTGTAATAATGAATCCGCATAAAACCCACAGTAGCCCGTTACCTGAAACTACAGTCTCAACAAACTTACCACCCGCAGCCAGACCTACACTGGCAAGGAAAAGTGTAATTCCTATTTCGCGCAACATAAGGTTGGCACTTTGAGTGGTGTAAGTAATGAGTTTCAGCTTCGAACCGAATCGACCCAGCAAAATGGCAACCACCAAAGGTCCGCCTGCCAATCCTAATTTCACAGGCATTGGCATTCCGGGTATAAAAACCGGAATGCTTCCGAAGATGATACCCAAAAATATTCCCACAAAGATTGTAATGATATGAGGTTCGTCGAGTCGTTTTAAAGTGTTCCCAAGCATTGCTTCTACGCGTTTGATGGCTTCGGGAGTTCCCACTACTACCACACGGTCGCCTACCTGAAGTACGAGTTCCGAACTGGCAAGCAAATCGAAGCCGGCGCGTATCACACGGGTACAGTTCACGTTCACCGATCTGAGTTTGAGCGATCCGAGCGTTTTTCCGTTGATGACGCCACGTGTAATTACAATACGACGCGAAATCATTTTGTTCTCAGACTCTTTCCAGTCATACTCAATTTTTTCACCCATAATATCAACGATAGCATCTGCATCGGTCTCGGAAGTTACAACAAGAATGAAATCACCATTTTTAAGTACTGTTTTCCCATTAGGTATGGAATAATTTCCATCACTTAGCAAACGGGAAACCACGAACTGACGTCCGATTAATTTCCGGATTTGGGATAAGTTTTTTCCGTTGATGGCTTTCGACTGTATCTCGATAGAAATAATTTTGGTAGAGTCGGCACTTGAATTGCTGTTTTCGGTTAGTTTTTTAGTTTCATTTTCAAAATTTATTTTGAAAATGACGCGTATAAAAATTAATGAAAGTATAATTCCCATTACACCAAGTGGATAAGCTACGGCATAGCCGAGTGCAATCTGTGGAATTTCAGTGATTTGACCTGCTTCGTGAAGCTGGCGCAGTGCTTCTTGTGCAGCACCAAGTCCCGGAGTGTTGGTAACGGCTCCCGAAAGGATGCCTACAAACATAGGCATCGGAATGCGGCCTCCAAATGCGTAAAACAAACCTATTGTAGTGGCCACGCCAAGTAGTACCACCGATGCTGCCAGCATATTTAGTTTCATTCCGCCTTTTTTGAATGAAGAGAAAAATCCGGGACCAACCTGAAGACCAATGGAAAAAATAAACAGAATGAGTCCAAACTCACGGATGAAGTGCAGCACTTCAGCGTTAACGCTAAACCCAAAATGACCTACAAGTATCCCAACAAACAGCACAAAAGTAACCCCCAGTGAAATGCCAAAAATCTTAATTTTACCAAGCATAACGCCAATCGCGATTACAAAAGAATAAAGTAAAATAATATGGGCTATGCCCTCATCGTTAAGAAGCGAAAAAAACCATTCCATAATTATATTGTTGATTTGTTTGAATTTAACTTTTCATAGATGCGCTCAGAAATCAAGCACAAAAGTACGAACAGATTTTTGATTACTGCCATCCTTTGTTCAATTTTTTAGATTTACACGCTTCTTTCTCCCTGTATTTTCGTTTCACATAAAATTGAACTATTTTTGTAGGCTCAATAAGTATAAATTACTAAAGTAAAATCCGATATGGAAATATATAATGCTGTAAACAAAAGAAAAGTTCTTTTTATTGATAGGGATGGAACAATAATTATTGAGCCGCCTGTAACTTTTCAGGTCGACAGTGTGGAACAAATTGAATTTTTACCGGCTGTCATTCGCAATCTGTTTTTCATCAGAACGAAACTTGATTTCGAATGGGCATTGGTTACAAATCAGGATGGCTTAGGTACGGATGTGTATCCTCAGGAAAATTTTGATGTTGTACAGGCTAAATTTTTGCAGATTTTGAAAGGAGAAGGAATTGAATTTGATAAGATATTTGTAGATACTTCTTTTCCCGAAGATCATTTACCCACCCGTAAGCCAGGAACGGCGATGTTGACGGATTATTTCTCAGATAGTTACGATTTGGCAGGTTCGTTTGTTATTGGCGATCGTATCACCGATGTAGAATTAGCTAAAAATCTTGGTTGTAAAGCAATATTCCTGAGCAATGATGAAAACGTGTTGGCCGATAAAGGTTTGACCGATTATTGTGCGTTGCAAACAACAAGTTGGGATAGGGTTGCTGAATTTTTGTTTGCAGGCGAAAGAAAAGTGACGGTGAAAAGAACAACCAAAGAAACTGATATCCTTGTAGAACTTAACTTGGATGGAAGCGGCAAATGTAGTATCGGTACCGGTTTGAAGTTTTTCGATCATATGCTGGAGCAAATAGGGAAGCATTCGGGTTGTGATTTAACGATTTGTGTAAACGGTGACCTTGAAGTAGATGAACATCATACAATCGAAGATACGGCGCTGGCACTGGGAGAGGCTTTTGCGAAAGCTTTAGGAGATAAAAGAGGAATTGAACGATATGGATTCTGCCTCCCCATGGACGATAGTTTGTGTTCGGTAGCGCTTGATTTTGGTGGCAGGCCCTGGTTGGTTTACGATGCAACATTTAAACGCGAGTATGTGGGCGATTTGCCTACAGAGATGATACTGCACTTTTTTAAATCGTTGAGCGATGCTGCAAGAATGAATCTTAACATTAAAGCCGAAGGCGACAACGAACATCATAAAATTGAAGGAATTTTCAAAGCCCTTGCCAAATCAATTAAAATGGCAGTGAAGCGTGATATATATCAATACGAATTGCCATCCACCAAAGGCGTTCTCTAATTTTCAATGAACAGTTTTGAATGAAATTATTTTTTAAAAATCTTTTTCTGACTTTTGCTTTGCTTTTT
>JAYFRI010000135.1:0-9232 GCA_034926015.1 Paludibacter sp.
AGTGAACACAAAGGCAGAAATTCTTTCTGAAGTGAGAGGACAGGCTTTTGATATTGATGTGGTAAAAGAGACTGCGAAGCAGCTTGAAGACCGTAAACTCCCTGTTTATGTTGCCCAGATGGAAGGACAAATAAAGTACATTATTCCTTTGCGTGGTGCTGGACTTTGGGGGCCTATTTGGGGCTACGTGGCTTTGAACGATGACAAGAATACGGTTTTTGGAACCTATTTTTCGCATGCAAGCGAAACACCGGGTTTGGGAGCCGAAATTGCTTTGCCTAAGTTTCAACAGCAGTTTGTTGGTAAACATATTTTAAACGACAGAAATGAATTTGTTTCGATTGCTGTAATGAAAGCCGGTCAAAACTCTGACACTCAGGAACAGGTTGATGCCATTTCCGGAGGTACAATCACAAGTAAAGGCGTTGAGGCTATGTTGCTCAACAGTATTGGACAATACGAAGCTTTTTTAAATAAATCAAATGGAGGAACCCAGGAATGAGTAAATTTATATCAAATAAAACAAAAGAGGTTTTCTTAGGTCCGCTAAGTAAAAATAACCCGATTACCGTTCAGGTATTGGGAATTTGTTCGGCACTTGCCGTAACTGCAAAACTGGAGCCGGCCATCGTAATGGGTTTGTCGGTTACTATTATTGTTGCATTTTCAAATGTTATCATTTCGCTGATAAGAAATACAATCCCGAATCGAATTCGAATTATCGTACAACTTGTTGTTGTGGCCGCACTTGTAACCATAGTAAGCGAAATTCTGAAAGCTTTTGCCTACGATGTAAGTGTGCAGCTATCGGTATACATTGGTTTGATTATTACCAATTGTATTTTGATGGGTCGTCTTGAAGCATTTGCAATGGCCAATAGCCCATGGGAATCGTTCGTCGATGGATTAGGAAACGGATTTGGATACGCCTGGATTCTGGTTGTTGTTGCTTTCTTTCGCGAGTTATTGGGTTCGGGTACGCTTTTCGGTTTCAAAATTATTCCACAGGCCGTATACGATGCAGGTTATGTAAACAATGGATTGATGATTTTGCCTCCAATGGCACTGATCCTTGTTGCATGTATTATTTGGGTACATCGTGCAAGAAATAAAGAATTACAGGAAAAATAATGACCCATTTGTCCTCTAAGGGATTTTTGAGGTTAATAATAATTTTAATTACAGATATTACTCTTTATCCCCTTTAGGGGTTAGGGTTAAATTAAATAATATGGAAAACTTAGCCAGTATATTTGTGAAGTCGATTTTTGTCGACAATATGATTTTTGCATTTTTCCTCGGGATGTGTTCTTATCTTGCGGTTTCGAAAAATGTAAAAACATCAATGGGTTTGGGTATAGCAGTAACTTTTGTGTTGGCTATCACTTTGCCCGCCAACTACCTGCTCGAAAACTACGTTCTTAAAGAAGGTGCTTTGGCGTGGTTGAGTCCTAAGTTGGCTTCGCTCGATTTGAGTTATCTTGCATTCATTCTGTTTATTGCAGTTATTGCTGCCATGACTCAGCTTGTCGAAATGGTTGTGGAAAAATTTACTCCCTCTCTTTATTCATCTTTAGGGATATTTCTTCCACTGATTGCGGTAAACTGCGCCATCATGGGTGGATCTTTGTTCATGCAACAAAGATCGTATGCTACCTTAGGCGAAGCTACTTCATATGCATTAGGTTCAGGAGTAGGTTGGCTATTGGCCATTGTAGGTTTGGCAGCTATCCGCGAAAAAATGGAGTATTCGGATGTGCCTGCACCGCTGAGAGGTTTAGGAATTACCTTTATCACTGTAGCTTTGATGGGAATCGCATTTATGGCTTTTTCAGGTTTGAAAATCTGATATTGCTCTTCTCCGGGAATTAATATATTTTTATCATAACAAGTAAATAACAATTTAATCAGTCCCCATATTTTAAATGAGTCGGAAGCGATGGTTTAAAGGGGTAAATAATTTATGATATTAGCAATAAACACAACAATGGTAATTACCAGTTTGGTAGTTTTTCTTTTGGTGATTTTACTTTTGGTTGTCATCCTTTTGGTGGCCAAACAGTATTTGGTAGCTTCGGGCGATGTAACTATCACTATCAATGGCGAAAAAGAAGTAATTGCTCCTGCCGGAAGTACGCTTCTCAATACTTTGTCGAGTCAGAATATTTTTCTTCCATCGGCCTGTGGTGGTGGTGGTTCATGTGCTCAGTGTAAATGTCAGGTCATCGAAGGAGGTGGCGAAATTCTGCCTACCGAAACTGTACATTTTTCGCGCAAGGAAATTAAAGATAACTGGCGTTTGGGTTGTCAGGTAAAAGTGAAAAACGACGTCAAAATCAAAATGGACGAATCGATTCTCGGTGTTAAAAAATGGGAATGTGAAGTGGTTTCGAACAAGAACGTGGCTACCTTTATCAAAGAGTTTGTGGTGAAATTGCCCGAAGGCGAACACCTCAACTTTATATCGGGTGGTTATATCCAGATCGATATTCCAAAATATGACCTGAAATTTACAGATTTTGCCATTGAAGAACAATTCCGTGGCGACTGGGATAAATTCAAAATGTGGGATTTGGCCTGTACAAACGAAGAAGAAACCATGCGTGCTTACTCTATGGCCAACTATCCGGCTGAGGGTGATATTGTGATGCTCAACGTTCGTATTGCCACACCTCCGTTCGATAGAGCCTCAGGTGGCTGGATGAATGTGAAACCGGGTATTGCGTCTTCTTATATTTTCAATCTGAAACCGGGCGACAAAGTAATGGTTTCGGGTCCGTTTGGCGAGTTCCATCCATTGCTCAATACGAAACGCGAGATGCTTTACATTGGTGGTGGTGCAGGTATGGCTCCATTACGTTCACACGTATTGCATTTGCTGAATACGCTCAAAATCTCCGATCGAAAAATCACTTACTGGTATGGTGCCCGTTCGAAGAAAGAAATTTTCTATGAAGAGGACTTCAGAAATCTTGAAAGAGAAGTCCCTAATTTTACCTTCAATATTGCGCTCAGCGAGCCGCAGCCAGAAGATAACTGGACGGGTATGGTAGGGTTCATTCACCAGGTAATTCACGATGAGTATTTAAGCAAACACGATGCTCCGGAAGATGTTGAATACTACATGTGCGGTCCTGGCCCAATGGCCAAAGCAGTAGAGAAAATGCTTTGGGATTTGGGTGTGCCTCGGGAAATGTTGATGTTCGACGATTTTGGGGCCTGATTAGAGAGACAAAAAATGAAAAACCTTCGGAATTTTTTCCGAAGGTTTTTTTGTAAACTTCAATTTTTCAATTCAATAAATTCATAGTTTTGATTTGAAATTCTATTGCGTAGTTTCATTTTTATTCAATGCCAATTTTCCTGTTCACAATATCCAGTATTTGTCCTTCAAGTTCTATTGCTTTTTGTTCTATTTCTGCTACTTCCTGAAGTAATTTATTTGTGTAATCCTTGTCGGTTAACCCGATGGCGTTGATCTTTACATTCAGTGCTGCCCCGAGCACAGCCGAGCGGGCAGCAAGTGCACCCACTCCTGCATCCGATACCGAGTTTGGATTGCCTGTTTGAGCCATATGCATCATCACCTGCATCGATGAATAGCTTGTTTTAAGTACTTCAAATGGAATTTCAATGGCAAAGCGGGTGGCTGCCTGAATAGCTTCACGACGTGCAGTTTTTTCTGAATCATTCTGCTGCGGTAAACTAAATGCATCTATAATGCTATTGAACGCTTTTGTATCTTCGTCGATTAGTTGCAACAATTTATCATGATAAGCCTTGCCTTTTTCAGCCCAATCCGAGAATTCTTCCCAGCGGTCATCCCATCCTTTTTTGTGTGCCGAAAGATTGGCGACCATAGTTCCTAAAGCTGCACCCATAGCACCCATGCAAGCTGCTACTGAACCACCACCCGGAGCAGCTGATTCTGATGCAGTTTCGTGTATGAAATCTCCTACCGATAAGTCAATAAGTTTCTTTTTTGAATTATCGTGTATGAGATATTCGATGATTTTCTTTCGCGGATCAAAAGGGGCAAGTTCGTCAAGCCCCATTGATTTAATGGCGATTTTCAGAATTTCACTGTCCGATATTCCGGTGGAGCGATGTTGTTTGCGCAGGAAATACTTGCCTGCATCGAGCATTATTTGCAAAGGTACAACTCCAACAAGTTCAGAGCCTGTTACCCTGATGCCCCGCAATGCTGCACGTTCGCATGCCAGTTCGAAAAGTTGATGCATACTGACTTGGGTGGTGTCGGTAATGTTGAACGAAAGTTGTGCTATGCCATATTCTTCGATAAACCATCCAATGCCTTTCACGCCTTTTAGTAAGCCGGGTGTGTAAACCGAATCACCATTTTCGTCTTTTACAATTTTGCCGGTCAATGGGTTTCCAACGCGTTTGATACGTCCTTTTTCACGTATGTCGTAAGCAATTGCATTTGCCCAGCGGGTAGATGTTGTATTCAGATTTATATTGTACGCAATCAATAAGTGGCGGGCACCTACAGCGGTAGCCCCCGTTTTCTGAATTTTTTCATTCCATGTGGCGGGACCAAAATCAGGTTGCCATGCGGGATCTGCTAATTTTTGTGGCAAACCTTCGTATTCGCCTGATCGGCAATTGGCAAGGTTGCGTCGTTTGTCCTCTGCGGCGGCGAACTCATAACAATACACAGGAATTTCAAGTTCATTACCAATGCGTTGCCCCAATTTTTTTGCGTAGGCGCTAACTTCCTCCATGCTGATTCCTTTAATTGGAACCAATGGAAGTACGTCGGTCGCTCCAAATCGGGGATGTTCGCCTTTGTGTTTACGCATATCAATAAGTTCGGCAGCTTTTTTTACGGCACGGAAGGCAGCTTCGCAAACCGCTTCGGGTGGTCCGACAAAAGTAACTACTGTTCGGTTTGTGGCTTTTCCCGAATCAACATCGATCACTTTTACTCCTTCTACCGATTTAATCTCGTCTACAATGCGTTCGATAATTTGTATATTGTTTCCCTCGCTAAAGTTGGGAACACATTCGATAAGTTGTTTCATATAATAATGATTTTTTTATTGCTAAATGTCTTATGTGCTGTTTATCTTCTTTTTGTTAAATAGTAAATGGTACATTGTTAGATCGTAAATGCATAGTTGGTTTTAACTGACCCTGATTGTATAAAATTTCCCGATAGTCGTTGGTTTTAAATACAATAAAGTCAGCATTCATACCTGCTTTCAGTATGCCTCTATCGGTTTTGTTCAATGCAGCTGCTGCTCTGCAGGTCAGTGCCGCCCAAACTTCGGCCATTGTTAGTTTTTGCTTTGCCCCCAGAATGGCTGCCGAAGTTAGCAAGTCGCCCATCGGTGCCGAACCTGGATTCCAGTCGGAAGCAATGACGAGTGAAGTTCCGGCATCCAATAATTTACGCGCCGGGGCAAAAGGCTCACCTAATCCGAGCGAAGCGCCCGGAAGCACAACCGGAATCACATTGCTTGCTGCAAACAATGCGATTTCTGAGTCATTGGCGGCTTCGAGATGGTCGATACTTAGTGCATTTAGCTCTGTGGCCAATGCGGCAGCTCCGGTGCTGAACTGATCGCCATGCAACACAATTTCAAATCCATTTTCGTGCGCTGCAGTCAGATAGTTTTTGGCAGCTTGTACCGAAAAGGCTGTTTTTTCAACAAAAATATCAACCCGGTTCGCCAGCTTTCTGCGTTTTATTTCAGGCAAAAGTGTCCTGGATATTAGCTCAAGATATTCGTTTTCGTTTCCATTAAAATCTTTTGGAAGTATGTGAGCTGCCAAACAGGTAGGAACAAGATCCGATCTTGTTGTTTTGTTAGCCTGCGCTATAGCTTCCAGTATTTTTAGTTCATGTTCTATGGTAAGCCCATATCCACTTTTTACTTCAATAGTTGTAATCCCTTGTTTGTATAAAGTATCAGCTCTCTCTATTGTGGAAGACACCAATTGATCGAAAGAAGCCTGCCGTGTTTTTGTAACTGTATCCCAAATGCCACCACCGGCTTCAGCCATCTGTATATAGCTTTTACCTGACAGACGCATGGCATAATCCCTTGCCCGTGAACCAGCCCAGCAAATGTGAGTATGAGCATCAATCATTCCGGGCAAACAAATATTGGCGTCGGCATATACATCAATAATCGCTGAAGGATATTTTTGTTTTAAATAAATGAAATTTCCTGTTTCCACAATCTTACCAGCCTGATGTACGATGCCTGCATTCGGAATTATTTCAAGTTGGTCATCGCACAATGCGCCTCTTAAAGGAAGTCTATCCATTGTAAGAAGTTGTGTAAACGGTCCTGAGATAATATATGCCTCTGATTCCATCAATGGTTGATTTATTGAGGATTGAGTGTCTTTGTTCCTGTTGTAAAATGTCATCTTCGTTCTTTTTTTAAAGTGGAAGTGGCCTGAATGAATTTATTAAGTCCGTTACAAATGAATCACGGGTTTAAAAGCTTTTTATTTTCTAATGCCTTCTCGTATCCTGCATCAGCATGGCGAAAAACGCCCATGGCAGGATCGTTGTACAAAACACGCCTCAGGCATTCGGCGGCTTGATCTGTTCCATCGGCCACCACTACCATGCCTGCATGTTGCGAATAGCCCATACCAACACCTCCACCGTGATGAAATGAAACCCAGGTAGCACCACCACTTGTGTTGGCCATCAAATTCAGCAAAGGCCAATCGGACACAGCGTCCGAACCGTCGAGCATGCCCTCGGTTTCGCGATGGGGAGAAGCTACAGAACCGCAATCGAGATGGTCGCGACCAATGACAATGGGGGCTTTTACTTTTTTTGTTCTGACCAGTTCATTGAACAATAAACCGGCCTTTTCTCTTTCACCCATGCCGAGCCAGCAGATACGGCTTGGAAGTCCCTGAAATTCAACTTTCTCTTGCGCTTCTGCCAGCCAGTTTATTAAGTGTTTGTTTTCAGGGAATAACTTCATTAACGCGCGATCGGTTGTGTAAATGTCTTCGGGATCTCCCGAAAGTGCGACCCAGCGGAATGGCCCTTTTCCATCGCAAAAGAGCGGCCGGATGAACTTGGGAACGAAGCCATCGAAATCATATGCATTGGCTTCGCCACCTTGTTTGGCATGTTCACGCAAATTATTGCCATAGTCGAAAGTAATAGCACCCCGATTTTGCATTTCAAGCATAAATCCGACATGACGGGCCATGCTCATGAGCGAATGTTTTTTATATTCCTCAGGGTTCGATGTACGCAAGCTGAGTGCTTCATCGAGAGTCATTCCATGGGGTACATATCCGTTCAGCGGATCATGTGCAGAGGTTTGATCGGTCAGTACATCTGGGATGATATTATCGTTCAGTAATTTTTGTAACACATCGCCAATATCACCCACTAAACCAACCGAAAGAGCCTTGCCATCTGCTTTTGCTTCGAGCGTCCATCGAATGGCCTCTTCGTAGTCGTAGGTCATTTTGTCGATATAGCGTGTTTCGAGGCGTTTTTTGATACGTTGTGGATCTATGTCGACTCCCAGATAAGTGGCGCCTGTCATAGTGGCGGCAAGTGGTTGAGCTCCGCTCATGCCTCCGATCCCACCTGAGACGATGAGCCTGTGTTTCATATTTCCACCGAAATACTTACGGCCACATTCCGCAAAAGTTTCGTAGGTACCTTGCAAAATGCCTTGGGAACCTATGTAGATCCAGCTTCCGGCTGTCATTTGTCCATACATCATCAGTCCACGTGCTTTGAGTTCTTCAAAGTGTTCCCAGGTAGCCCAGGCTGGAACAAGATTACTATTGGCAATCAATACGCGTGGTGCTTGAGGGTGGGAGCGGATCAGTCCAATGGGTTTTCCCGATTGAACCAACAGAGAGTGATGTTCATCCATTTCGAGTAAGATACGGATAATGTCTTTCACAGCTTCTGTGTTGCGTGCAGCCTGACCTGTACCACCATATACAATGAGGTTGGACGGATCTTCAGCCACTTCGGCGTTCAGGTTGTTGAGCAACATGCGTAAAGGTGCTTCCGTTTGCCACGAACGAGCATGTAGTGTAGTTCCTGTTGGTGCTGTATAATGAGGATGAGTGGCGTATCTGTCAATAAATTCCGAATAGTTCATGATTCTCGTTTTTAAAATCCAACTGATGTTTATGTGCAGTGATGTTCAACTCTTTGATGATTGTTTTCGACTGTAGTAATGCGATTGCTTTTTCTATATCTTCTGAAAAAAGTCGGTCTGTGTCGGCAAAAGCGATTTGTTTGCGGATGATTTTGTGTGCCTTCTCAAGCAGTAAGCCTGATTTCAGAGGTTTGCGAAAATCAAATCCCTGCGCTGCAGTCATCATTTCAATTGCAAGGATTTTTTCAAGATTCTGTACTATCCTAAGACTTTTCCTAACCCCCACTGCACCCATGCTCACATGATCTTCCTGACCGAGTGAAGTTGGGATACTGTCGGCGCTGGCCGGGAAGCAAAGTGTCTTGTTTTCACTGGCCAATGCAGCGGTGCTGTATTGTAAAATCATAAAGCCTGAGTTCAGCCCTGTATGTTCCATAAGTAGCTTGGGTAAGCCGGGTACATTTTCCATCATTGAAAGATAGATGCGGCGGTCGGCGATATTTCCCAATTCAGAGGCTGCCAGTCCTGCATAGTCAATGGGCAGCGCAATTGGTTGTCCGTGAAAATGTCCTCCACTAATTGTTTTGTCTTCGGAGAAAATAATGGGGTTGTCGGTCACCGAATTGATCTCAGTGAGTATTGTTTCTTTCAGGTGCAGCCAGGCATTCCGGGAAGCACCGTGTACCTGAGGTATACAGCGGAGCGAATAAGGATCCTGAACTCGCGAACATTTTTTATGCGAAGTCAGGATTTGAGAGTGCTGAAGCAGAATGTGCATTCTCTTGGCAACATACACACTACCTGAGTAGGGGCGAAGGCTGTGAAGTTCTTCATCGAAACATTTTACAGAGCCCATCATAGCTTCGTGGTTCATGGCAGCAATGATATCGGCATGATCGAGACAGTTCTGAAATTTCTCGAGCAGCACAATAGCATGAGCGCTCATAAACTGCGTACCATTGATGAGTGCAAGGCCTTCTTTCGGGCCGAGAAGTATGGGTTTCATCTTGAACTTTTTCAGTACCCGGGACATCTCTACGTTTTGGCCATTGTGTGTCACTTTTCCCATGCCGATAAGGGGAAGAAACAAATGCGAAAGTGGT
>JAYFRI010000106.1:0-4873 GCA_034926015.1 Paludibacter sp.
CGAAATGAGATTTTCTGCCTGAATTACATAATTTCCTAACAAAATAATTGTTAGCAGAAGTTTGATTCTCTTCATGATGAGTAGTATTTAGAATTAATTATCGAAATGAAAATTGAAACAAATGTACTTAAAATAAAAAGTTCAGAATACAATTGTCGTTTAAATATGAAGATTTTTATTGCAAACGTTTGTTGTGATGTGCAGCAAAACACTTCTAATGCGAATGGATGTTTTTTTTACGACTTAGCGAAAAACCTGATAGAATGATTATATCCCTAAAAATTATTGGAATTAAGTTGGTTTTGAGCTAAAACTATGCGGTTTATTCGGGATTTTTTACGAACTTTGCACCCAAATATTTTTTAAAACAAAAGTACATAATGACTAGCAATGAAAAATGGCATGGAAATTCGAAGACAAATTCGAATTCCGGAGCCGGCCGTGATGGTAAACCATATGAAAAACGTGATGTGAAATCGATACTGAAAGGTTCTCGTGGAGCTGCTAAATTTTCGAATGACAAACCGGCTTACGAAGAAAAATCTCAGGGTGACAAGCCCGTTTTTAAGAAAAGAGATGACAGTCGCCCTGCATTTGGCGACCGCAAACCCTATGAAAACCGTGGAAACTCTTCGTATGGCGACCGCAAGCCTTATGAAAATCGTGATGGTCGTCCTTCTTACGGAGACAAAAAACCTTACGAAAACCGTGGAAATTCTTCATACGGCGACCGTAAACCTTACGAAAATCGCGAAGGTCGTCCTTCATTCGATAAAAAACCTTACGAAAACCGTGGAAATTCTTCTTATGGTGAGCGTAAACCTTACGAGAATCGTGAAGGTCGTCCTTCATTTGGCGATCGTAAACCTTACGAAAACCGTGGAAACTCTTCGTACGGCGAACGTAAACCTTATGGTGAGAGAGATAATAATCGTCCGGCTTATGGTAGCAGACCGATGCGTCCACGTATAGGTCACGACGACGATCATTATGGAAGAAGAAATTACAACACGCAGGAGGAAAGACCAGTCGAGAAACTTACGTTCAAGAAGCCCGGAGAAAACAGTCCTACCGAATACATAGAAACCCGTTTCGATAATAGGAAAGATGGAGTAACATTCCGTAAACCTATGCGTAAACGCGATGGTGATTACGACCCGAATGCAAAATACAGTCAACGTAAACAGGTGGAGTTCAAAAAAACGTATGTTGATCTCACTAAGCCAGTACGTTTAAATAAATTTCTTGCCAATGCCGGAATTTGTTCGCGCCGCGAAGCCGATGAATATATTCAGGCTGGCGTTATTTCGGTGAATGGCGAAGTTGTTTCTGAATTGGGTGTGAAAGTGATGCACACCGACAAGGTAATGTTCCATAATCAGTTGGTTCGATCGGAACGTAAAGTGTACCTGCTTTTGAACAAACCGAAAGATTGCGTAACTACTTCGGAGGATACACACGACCGGCTTACAGTGGTTGATTTAGTTAAAAACGCTTGTAGCGAAAGAATCTATCCCGTTGGTCGTCTCGACAGAAATACAACTGGTGTTATTCTGCTTACAAATGATGGTGATTTGGCATCGAAATTAACTCACCCAAAGTACGATAAAAAGAAGATTTATCATGTAGCATTGGACAAACCACTTGAAACAGTCGATTTCGAATTAATTTTAAGTGGTGTGACGCTGGATGATGGAGTGATTGCTGCCGATGCTTTGGAATATGTTAAGGATGGCGACCCTAAACAAGTAGGGATCGAAATCCATTCAGGACAGAACAGGGTAGTGCGTCGTATTTTCGAAAAACTTGGTTATAAAGTAATTCGTCTCGACCGTGTTTATTTTGCCGGACTTACAAAGAAAAATCTCCAACGTGGTAAATACCGTTTCCTTACTGAACGCGAAATTAATATGCTGAAGATGGGTGCTTACGAGTAATCCACTTACATTTAAATATAAGCTCCTTTGCATTTTATTGTAAAGGAGCTTTTTTAATGTGCCGGGCTTTGCAAATTCAGTTCTTTATTTTACATTTGTTTCTGTTTCTGTGTTCTGTAACTACAATTGTAAAATATGAATATATTAATTGCCGGAGGTACAGGTTTTATTGGCACTTATCTTAAAAAGAGATTTGAAGAGAAAGGCGAAAATGTGAAATTAGTTTCGCGTACAGGTATCGATGTGCCCTGGGTGCACCAATCTTTAGTAGATGAGCTGGAGCATACCGATATGGTGATCAATCTGGCAGGGAAAACAATCAATTGCCGCCATACCGGAGAAAATAAAAAAATGATCCTTGATTCGCGTATCAAAGCAACCAGTTTGCTTGGCAATGCGATTGCGGCATGTAAAAATCCTCCTCTGTTATGGGTGAATGCAAGTGCATCGGCTATTTACAAGTCGGACACAATTGCTCCGGCAACTGAAACCTCAGAACATTTAGCCGACGATTTTCTTGCGGATGTGGTTCGACGGTGGGAAACTGATTTTTTTAGTTTCAAATTACCATCGACCCGACAAATTGCCTTGCGTACTTCGGTTGTATTAGGGCGGAGCAAAGGTGCGTTCCCATCGTTGCTAAGGCTTACACGCTTAGGATTAGGAGGAAAAGTGGGTAATGGAAAACAGATTTTTAGTTGGATACATATCGGGGATTACTTCCGCATTGTGGAATTTTTAATACAAAATGACTCGATAACCGGAGTTGTAAACTGCACTTCACCTGCTCCATTGTCAAATGCAGCGTTGATGAAAGAAATGCGTAGCAAAGTGAAAATTCCTTTTGGCTTACCAGCTCCTGAATTTGCGGTTCGCATCGGTGCCTTTTTTATTGGAACCGAATCAAGTTTGTTACTCGATAGTACAAATATTTATCCTGAGCGACTCCTAAATGCTGGTTTCAAATTCAAATTTGGGGACATTAGCACAGCCATTTCTGATTTAGTTTCCTCAAAATAAAGGCTTTTTTATAAAAACATGACTTGAATAATTGATGAATGAAAACGAAATCAAAAAATAAAAGCTTTTTTTCTCGTTTGGGCCGATTGGTCCGAAATCTTGTGATATTGTTCTTTGCAATAAGTATCGGGTGGGTTGTTTTGGCACGTTTTGTCCCTGTTTATGTCACACCACTTATGTTTATAAGAACAGTGGAGGCTCTTGCTGCCGGCGAAGCTCCCCGAAATACGAAGGACTGGGTGTCGATAGATAAAATTTCTCACAATATGGTTCAGGCCGTTGTAGCTTCGGAAGATAATTTATTTATGCAGCATCACGGATTTTCGGTGACTGATATTGAAAAGGCCATTAAACACAATAAAAAAGGAAAACGCATAAGAGGCGGTAGTACCATTTCGCAACAAACGGCTAAAAATGTGTTTTTATGGCCCAAAAGATCTTATCTTCGAAAAGGTCTCGAGGCATATTTTACTGTTTTAATTGAACTTTTTTGGTCGAAAGAGCGTATTATGGAAGTCTATCTCAATGTAATTGAGATGGGGGATGGTGTTTATGGTGTTCAGGCGGCGGCGCAGACCTACTTCAATAAAGATGCGCTTCAACTCACAAAATCGCAATCGGCGCTGATAGCTGCTTGTTTACCCAATCCCCGTAAGTACAGCGCGTCAAATCCTTCTTCATATATCCAGCGTCGTAAATCAAAGATTGTGAGTTTAATGGGGAAAATTGAGCAGGTTGATTTTGATAATAAGAAACTAACGGAAGAAAAAAAGAGAAAGCGATCTAAAAAATGAACAAAGAAATTAAAAGTGCCGATTGGGGCATGATAGAATATAACAAGGCCTGGGAAAACCAGGAATCCATTTTTATGGATACAATTCAGCAGAAAGTCGATGGCTTGAATACCGAAAATCTACTTGTCTTTTGCGAACATCCCCATGTATACACCTTAGGTAAAAGTGGAGATGAACACAATTTGCTGTTGAATTACATGCAACTTCAGGTAAAAGATGCTGTATTTGTGAAAACGAACAGAGGTGGAGACATTACCTATCATGGACCCGGACAGTTGGTAGGTTATCCTATCTTCGATTTGGCAAACTTTAATGTCGGGCTGAAGCAATATATATATAATATTGAAGAAGCCATTATAAAAACATTGGCTGTATATAATATTGCCACTACGCGGCTCGAGGGAGCCACTGGTGTGTGGCTCGATGTTGATCAGCCTACCTGCCGTAAAATTTGCGCCATCGGTGTTCGAAGCTCCCGTTACGTGACAATGCATGGCTTTGCACTCAATGTAAATACAGATTTGTCCTACTTTAATCACATCAATCCCTGTGGATTTACTGACAAAGGAGTAACTTCTATGGAAAAAGAATTGGGACATAAAGTGGATATTGAGGAGCTTAAACAAAAATTAAGAGCATCGATAGAAGAACAATTTCAATAATTATCTCCCTGTTTTAAAATTTTTGAATCGAAGTATCAAAGATTTTTTTTGATACTTCAATTTTTTTTGTGCTACCAGGTAGTCTTTTTTTCCAATCAATAGCAGCACCGGATTCTTTTTGAAAGTATTTTTTATCCGTTTAGGAATATATTTCAGTTCTTCTGATACCTGTTTTTAGTTAAATTGGAGGATATTTTTTTACAAAAAAAGGAATGAGTCAAAATTTTTCAAAAAAAGTTTGTTTTAGAACGCACTTTTTGTCAGTTGTTTAGCGAAAAAATATGTTTTATAGCAGAAAAAAGGTAGAAAACTCTTTGGCAAGAATAAAAAAGTGACTACTTTTGCAGCCGCTTTGAGAGAGAAGCCGGGTGTATGTGATAATGTGGTAAAAATGTGATAACGATTAAAAGAAATTATTTTTCCAAAAACGTTTGCCAGTTTAAAAATAAGCATTACCTTT
>JAYFRI010000140.1:0-7396 GCA_034926015.1 Paludibacter sp.
CCACCCGGACTTGTGACATCCAAAGCCCGTTGATAAGTATAAGTGCCACCCAGCACAAAACCCAGTTTTTGGGTTGCTTTTACCGATGTTTCGGCAGTCAGGTCGATGCCGGTGATTTCTACTTTCCCAAGATTGAGCATGCTCCATTTAAAAAGGTTTTTGGTAGGCATGGCCACAATTTTGTCCTTCACATTGTTGCGGTACACATCGGCAGTGATTGAGAATAGCGGAAGCCATTTGGCAAGCGACACTGCGTAGGTGATTCCCAAATTGAACTGATCGGTAATTTCGGGGCGCAGGTCGGCATTTCCGATGCGTGCGTAATACAAATCGTTGAAGGTGGGCAGTCGGAAAATGTTTTTGTAAAAGGCCCTGAATCGCAAATCGGTCTTATCGAAAGGCTTATAAGTCACACTTGCATAGGGCGAAAGACGTTTGCGATTGTCGGCAACTGTGCCGTTTTCAACCGTTTCGGTTACCAAAGTGGAAAGCACACTGGCCGTAGCCAGCACCTTTTCGCTTACATATTTGGCTGCAAGCACCGAAAGCAGACTGTAACGAACCGGCTGCGCAAAACTTTCGGTCAGTGCTACGTTTTCAAATTGTGCAAACATATTATTGACCGATGCGTCGGTCGAAAACGAGAAGGAAATATTCGTAAAAGCTTTGTAAAGCAGCGAAGCCGAAGCATAATATTCGTTTTGTGTAAAATAGCTTTCTTCAAAACCCGCGCTGTTCAGTACAACCGTATCAAGATAGTGCAGATAACCATGATGATATTTGGCATTCAATTGCAATGAAAGCAGTTTCGAGAAATGATTTTCGTAGTGCGATTGTACAAAAAAAGTATTGTCCCACATGCGCTGCGAAGTAAAAGCACCTTCGTTGTATAAAATCGTTCCGCCGGGCAATCCACGCTCCGAATTGTAGAAATAAGCTTTCAGGTAACCCGATTCGTTTTCGGAGAAATTGGCATGCAAAGCGCCTTCGATTCTGAAATTCTGCACATCGGAGTTTTTGCGCGTTTCGTTGGAAGTTGTTCCGTCGCCCAGATAGCTGTGATGCAGCAGATACGGATATTCACCATGCGCCGAAAGCCATTCGCCACTCAGCGAAGCCGCATATTTCGGACTGATTTTTTGTTGCAAAAGGAAAGATGGATTCAGCAATCCGAACGAACCGCCTTTGAGCGAGGCTTTTCCGTTAAGCGTTTTGTTGTTGATGAATTTCGGACTCAGGGTGCGGATATTGAGCAACGAAGCCGAGGCAAACATGCGCGCAGGCTGAAAAATATTATCGCTTTGTCCGTTGTTGAGCGAAAGCATATCCACATTGTCGAGCGAGAAACGTCCCACATCAATTTGTCCCGTTTGGCAATCGGTGAGCGTAATGCCATCGTAACTCACAGCCGTGTGAGCAGCGCCCAAACTGCGTACCGAAACTGTTTTCAGTCCGCCAATGCCACCGTAATCCTTTACAGTTACACCCGAAAAATACTTCACGGCATCCGATACCTGAAGTACATTCAGTTTCTCAATTTGTTTCGACGAAAGAATCTGGAGTGGAGCCGAAGCGCGTACTTCGGTGTTGCGGTATTGCTCAACCACCGTCACCTCGCCTATATTGTATACTTTCGTTGTGTCGAGCTTTTCGACGGCCGACAAAGAAAAAGCACAAAGCGCCAGCGCCAATGTGAGGGTTTGTTTCTTTAAATGATATGACAAGTAAAAATGCATACAACACTATTTGTTTAAAAATAAACCAAATAGCTTGCAAGTAAAAAGTAAAATCAATAAAGCAGAACTAAAAAAAGAATGCATTATTGGTCTTTAGCTCTATCCTCGAAAGCTTTAAAAACAGTTCATGCATGGCAGGTCTTCTGACTTGCTCCAGTTATCGAACGCCTTCCCGTCATTAATTGACAGTTGACAATTGACAGTTGACAATGAATAATTCAGTTGTCGTTTGTCGTTTGTCCGCTGTCGGAAAACAGTGGCAATAGTGTTGTTCAATACATTTTCTTCAATTGTCAATTGTTCATTATCAATTTTCAATTAAAAAATGAGCTTACAGCAGCGGGACTGTTCAGGATTTACACCTGATTCCCTTTTAATCACTTTTCGCAGGAATACGAAAGTGAACCATTGCAGGTGCAAAGATAAGAACAATAGCTCAGATGAAAAAGGGAAAAATTGTTTTTTGTAAAACTATTATCAGAGATGCCTACTATAGTAATTGATTTACAAACACATAAGAAATATATAAAAAAAAGAGAAAGACCAACTGTTATCATTATTACTAATTAAAAGAACCATAAAAATTCATTATTAATAGCGATTGTACAAAGCACCCTGCACACCGAACTTTGCAGAAAAATTATAAAACAAAAATATTTTATGAAAGTCTTTAATTATTATCGTTTCGTTTTAATATTACTTTTATGCATCACAACTCAACTATCGGCCCTTACCATCAAAGGAAAGATAACAGATAAAGAAGGTAATCCGCTGATATCGGCCACTGTTTTAATTCCTGAATTGAAAACCGGAGCAGTAACTGATACAGAAGGATATTTTGTTTTACCTTCCATCCCCATGAAGCAGGTTACATTGGTAGCTAACTTTATCGGACACGAAACATACACACAAAAAATTGACTCAACATACAACCACAAAGGCGAATTTGTATTGCGCTTAACACCCAACACGCATTTGAAAGATGTGGAAGTTTTTGGCGAACGCCACAAGCAACCCGAAAAACTGGAAGTAATTACACGTATGCCACTCCGCCCGTCGGAACAAATCCAGAGCATATCTATCATTTCCGAAAAAGCAATTGCCGATCAGGGAATTCTTACGGTTACCGATGCTGTTCGTAACGTGCCGGGAGTAACACTTTTCGGCTCGTATGGCGGTGTACGCGAAAGCCTGTCGACCCGTGGCTACCGTGGTGTTCCTATCGTGAAAAATGGAGTGCGTTTGGACTCTGACTTCCGTACAGCTTCGGCCCTTACCGAAATGCAGGGCGTGGAAAGTGTTCAGGTGATCAAAGGTTCGGCAGCAATCACTCAGGGAATTGGAAATGACCTTGGTAGTCCCGGTGGAGTTGTAAATGTGGTGACCAAAACGCCTAAGTTTATCAATACCGGCGAAGTATCGTTGCGGGCAGGTAGCTGGGGTTACGTACGTCCTACATTTGATGTTCAAACAGTTTTGAATCGTGAAAAAACAATTGCTTTTCGCATGAACGGCGCTTTCGAACGCGGCGACAATTATCGGCCTGTTATCAGTTCGTCGCGTGTTTATCTCAATCCATCCCTCGAATGGCGTCCGAATGAAAAAACTACAGTTACTTTCGAAATGGATTATCTTAACGACAACCGTACTCCTTACACAAGCACAGTTAATTTAGCAGCTGACTCGGTGAATGCTCTTTACGAAATACCTAACAATAAGTTCCTTGGCTTTACTTCGGACAATGCCAACAATATCACTACCACTTACGCAGCTCGCTTCGTTCGTCAATTATCCGACAAATACAGTATTCGTGCCTCTTACTTTGGATCTTCATACAAAATTGACAACTCATCTTCTTCGCTCACTGCTGTATTGAACAAATTTCCGGGACAATACAACATGAGAAAACGTTCGGTAAGCCGCTCATTGCGCGACGATGCGAATGAAGTGTTTCAACTCGACTTTGTTGGTCGCGATGTGTATACCGGCCCTTTGAAACACACTTTTCAGGTAGGATTCGATTACAAATACACCAACCTATCGACAACTGCATACAATACGGCTGTGGTCGACACCATCAATGTGATGAGCGATGTGATATCAAACACTTACAAAAAAGCAATCACTTTAACGCCTGCTACACCCATCGTGTCAAGCAACGCCAGCTACGGAGTAATGGCACAGGAAGTTATGACAATCAACAAATACCTGAAGGCCATTCTGGGTCTGCGTTACAGTTATGGTGCCAGTATCGATGCTACCAGTGCAGGACCGACTAAAGGCGATGCATGGAACCCGATGGCTGGAATTATGATTTCACCATTAAAAAATATAAATCTTTTCGGCTCGTACACCACCACTTCCAACCTGCGTTCGGCAGCCAATAAAATGTCAAACGGAGAGGAAATCGGAGCATCGGACACCAAACAGATTGAAGTGGGAATAAAATCAGAATGGCTCAACAACCGCCTGCGTTTTAACTTCACCTATTTCGATATTATTACCGAAAATCTTTCGAATACAGAATATGTACCCGGAACAAATACGGTTACAGGTTATTACATCAAAGCAGGTGATTTACTTCGCAGTGGCGTTGAGGTTGAACTCAACGGTCGCGTATTGAGCAACCTGCAGGTTATGCTGGGATATGCCTATCTGAATGCACACTACGAAAACAGTCCTTCGTATGTAAACGGATCAGCACCGATGAATGCACCCGATCATACTGCCAATGGCTGGTTGTACTACACGCTCGACAAAACTGCACTGAAAGGTCTTTCGGTAGGGTTAGGAGCTTACTATGTAGGCCAACGTCCGGTGAATGAATTCAGCCTTACACCCGATGGACATGGAACTGCTGTAGGCGTAAAACCATTCGACATGCCGGCTTACACCACAGTGAATCTACAGTTGGCTTATCATTTCGAAAAGGTTACAGTTCGTGCATTTGCCAACAATCTTTTCGATGAAGTCGGATATAATTCTTATTATCGCGGAGGTTATATCAACCAAATTGACCCACGAAATTTTGCAGCTGTAGTTTCGTACAAATTCTAAGCCTTTACAGGTACGGAAAAAATAAACAAATTGCCTGATGGAGTGATGATCTCCATCAGGCAAACTAATAAACAGACATCAACCAATACTCACTTTATTTTTTATGCGAAAATTATTTTTACTCCTTCACAAATGGCTTTCAATTCCGGCCGGACTCATTATTTTCATCATCTGCCTGAGTGGCTCTATTCTTGTTTTTCAAGACGAAATACAGGAAATGGCTAACCCCGAACGCTATTTTAATCAACCAGCTACCGGAATGATTGCTCTGCCCCTCGACAGCCTGATTCCGATTGTCAATGCTCAACTTGTTGACAACAAGGTGAAAGATGTGCGTATATTCAATGCTCCCAATCGGAATTACGCAATGGGACTGGCCGAAGGATTTCGTTTTACAGCTTATGTAAATCCATATACAGGCAAAATTATCGAAATTTATAAATTCCGCGAAAGTCCGTTTTTTTGGGTAATGTCTTTGCACCGTTGGTTGCTCGACGACACTAAAAAATGGGGTAAATACTCCGTAGGTATTGCTACACTTATGTTTATAGTTATTCTCATTACGGGATTGATTGTTTGGTTTCCGAAACGGTGGAAGAAAAACAAATTCACTATCGAAACAAAAAAAGGACGCAAACGGCTATTTTACGACCTTCACAATGTATTGGGTGCTTATGCATTTCTTCTCCTGCTTGTTTCGGCTGCTACCGGACCGATGTGGTCGTTCGACTGGTACCGGAATGGTGTTTACAAACTGTTTGGCGCCAAAACTCAGCAAGAACAACACGGAGGTGGAGACCGAAAAGGAGAAAAAAGAAAAGACCGTGAGAAAAAAGAGAAAGATAACAAAGAAGAACGCAAACCCAACTTTGCCATGTGGCAGAAAGTGGCAGATGACCTGATTGCACAAAACCCTGACTTTGAATATGTACGCGTTCAGAATGGATCGGCAGCCGTGCATCAGAAAAATGCATCCACTTCGCGTGCCACCGACAAGTATGAATTTGACAAGAAAACAGGAGAAATTACTTCGATAGAGCTTTATAAAAATCAACAACTATCAGCTAAAATACCAGGCTGGCAATACGATCTTCATGTTGGAAATTATTGGGGCATCTGGTCGAAAATACTTACATTTATTGCCGGACTGATCGGCGCAAGCTTACCACTTACAGGCTATTACCTCTGGTGGACAAAAAGCCGACGAAAAAAGAAAAAACAGAGTAATTCAACTTATAGATAAGCTTTTATCCACAAAAAAAAGAAACCCCGAAAGAGCCAATTCTGAACTCTTTCGGGGCTTTGTGTTTTTGTTGTGTTTTTAAAGCCAGTTTTTGCGTCTGAAATAGAAAAGTACAGCCGCAGAAAAAACTACCATAACGGCAATCGAAAACGGATACCCATATTCCCATTCCAGTTCGGGCATTATTTTAAAGTTCATACCATACATGCTGGCAATCAGCGTCGGAGGTAAAAATATAACGGATACCACCGTAAATATCTTTATAATTTTATTCTGTTGCAAGTTTACAAGACCGAGGAAAGTATCCTGTAAATAGTCCAACCTATCGAAACCGAAACGGGTATATTCAAAAAGCGAATTGATATCTTTAATAATCATTGTCAGACGGGGAAGAAGATCGCCGGGAAAGAAATCGCACTTCAACATATTTGAAACAACACGCTGTTTATCCATGATATTCTGACGAATGATCATTACCTTTTCCTGCAAGTCTTTGATCCTGATAAGAATATCCTGATCTAAATCATCTTCTGTATTCAGAGTTTTTGATAAACCGGTGATCTGATCGGTAATTTCCTCTATCATATCGGCATCGAACTCCACCCTGGTCTCGAGCAAAGTTACCAATACATGATAGCCCGAAGGGAAATTGCGCGTATTGGCATAAATTTTCTTTACCGACTCGTTGAACGACTTTAGTTCTGCATTTCGCACCGATACAAGAATTCCGTTTTTAAGAATAAATGAAACAGGTTCAAGCGTGTAATTGTCGAGCAGGAAGTTGGAGTTGGCCACTATGCTATCATCTGTCTGCATATAGCGCGAACTCATCTCGATTTCCTCAATTTCTTCGTCTTCCTGGATGTAAATCTTAAGAAATTGCTCTAATTCAGTTTCAATAGCATCCGGCACGTCATTCAGGTCGATCCAAATGAGGTCTTTGAGTTCTACTTTTTTGAGTGTATCGAGATTTTTAGATATTTTGAGTTTACCATCTTCATGGTAAAAAAGTCTTAATTCGGACATGGTTTTGTTTCCTTTCTGTTGTTTTTCGATTTATATCAGGCTCATCACGAGCCCGTTTCTACATAAATCGCAAGAACGTGTTCCGAAGCACAAGTTCTTAAAGGTTTAACGTATGTTTAAAATCTACGGTTTTTTCCGACAACAACAGAGCTGGAAATTTTCAGGCTTGCAATGCTTTTTCTATTCTGTTGGTCAGGTCGATAAATGCTGCAACATCCAACTGCTCGGGACGTTTATCAAACAGTGGGTCGGCAAACATAGGATTGTCTTTTGCCACCAAAGGTTTGAGTGAATTGCGCATCTGCTTTCGACGTTGATTGAAGGCTGTTTTCAC